>JAIRPM010000014.1 GCA_031257075.1 Spirochaetaceae bacterium | reverse complement strand
ACAAGGCTCGGTTCCCTTGGCGCGTACAATTTCCACGACCTGTTCTATCGCCTGCGGGCTTCCGACCGAAGTCCCGCCAAATTTCAATATGTGCATAAAGGCAGTATAGCGAAGGGGGGAGGCAGTTGGAATGGTAGCGGAAAGGCACAACCGTTAAATGCACACAGACCGGGATTGTTTCCCTAACAATTCAGCATGTAATACTCTAAATACTTCTTGTACCGTTTAATAAGAATATCGTGTTCATCCATTGCGGGATGTATAATTTCATTTATTTCGATTTTGTAATTTTCTTTTTTATCAATATAGCCGCATACTTCCATAGCGAGTACCGCGCCGCCTATCAATGAGACATGCGGGATTTTGGCGCAATGAATATCGCGTCCAAACAAAGAAGCGCACATTTCTTTCCAATGCGGCGAATTGAGTATTCCGCCGGAAAGTTGAATCTGTTCCGGTTCGCCCGCAGTTGATGTGAGCGTTTCATAACACTGATACAAATTGAAAAGCACTCCTTCCAGTACGCTGTAGTACATATCCCGCTGTGTGTGAGAAGAAGAGAGAGCGTAGAAACCGCCGCGCCGGTTGTCATTCCAGCCAGGGCAGCGTTCGCCAAAAACAAAGGGCAGAAAATACGGCATATTCCGGTAGTCCGGTTTTTCGCGTTCAATTTCCGCATAGGGGGTAAGCGGGAAGAGGGCGCTTTTTGTCCAGTCTACGCAGTTGCATGCGCCCGAAACCGCCGCGCCCGCAAGGTATGCGGATGGGGAAAGATAACACCATGTACTGTGCGTATCGCTTACTAGAGGCTCTTCGGTGGAAAGCCGCAAAGCGGCGCTGGTGCCCATTGAAAAAGTCATAATTCCTTTGCCGAGCGCGCCCGCGCCTGTTTGGTTTAACGCTCCGTCAGGATATGAGGGGAGCACCGGTATTCCTTCTTGTAAACCAAGAAGCAAAGCCCCTTCCCGTGATAAGGGGACAGGAGAGCGGTAATCGCTCAGTGTTCCCATGTTTTCGTTTCGCAAGCCGGCAAAGGCAAGCGTTTCTTCATCCCAGCCGCGTGTTTTTAGATTGATAAGGCCGCCGCCTGAATTTGTGCAGGCGGTTTCGTGATGTTTCCCTGTCAGGCGGTAAAACAGATAGCCGCTTTCGCTCATAATGCGGGTATTGCGGAAATCAAAACCGGTCTCGCTAAGGTGCAGCAGTTGAAATGCCGGATAAAGCGCATGAACCATACAGCCAGTGCGGCGGTAATACGCGTCTGTCCAGCGTTTGTCCTTGCGGAGGCGGGCAGTAACCCCTTCCGCCGCAGGAGACATCCATGTATACGTTGAAGTGAGCGGCTCCATTGCGCCGCCTTTGTGGGGAAACCCGGCGGCAAGTATGCTATGAAATGTACCGCATACGGCAATCGCTTCGATACTGCCGGCCGGAATATCATCGCAGAGAAAATGCCCCAGTTTGAAGGCGCAGCCGGCGACCACACGCGGGTCGTGAAGTCCGCCCGCTATTTTTTCTGGCCATGCCTGCGCGCCATAGGGTTCGCTTACTACCTGTTCTACCCTGTTTGCGGCGGCATTATACAGCAGAGCTTTTGCCGATGTAGTACTTACTTCCAGTGCTAGTATCATAATGGTTATTGCTTTAAGCCAAGTGTAAAACTAAAGTCTTACGCTTGCCCCCATTGTATGGTGTCGTGTAGAACATTGTCTATATTCTGGGAATAGGGGCTGGGTGTTGGCTGCCGGTTTTGTATCCGGTAAATCAATTCTAACCCTCATTACAAAAGATCATATCTTTTGCGCCGCCGGGGACGGTGAATTTACAGCATGGACAAAAAATTCAAGAAATGGTATCTTTGAACAGAATACGGAATACAATTCGGTTTGCAGGTGTGATTTTGCAGGAGTTTTAGAATGTGCGGTGGAGTGATTTTGTATAAATATACAATAGGAGTTAGGCAAAAAAGGCTGCCGGTTTGCTGTGCGGTGCTTCTTTTGGCCGGGGCATGCACTTCTCCGTTAACTGCCACATCTTCCGGCGGTACCACTAAAAACAAAGATGATTTAATCAAACGCCCGCCGGCCATTGAATGTGATTCGCTGAATGCTATGAAACTAGCGCTGGAAAATGCCGGTGACAGCAGTGAGGACAATCCCATTGCCATTGCTTTGAGCGGTTATGAATTGACCCCTTCCAATATGCTTTCTATTATGAGAGCTTGCACCAAATTTGTATCTTTAGACCTTTCCGGCTGTACAGGGACTATCTTGGGGTCGGCCGTCAGCGCCGATGCCGCTTCTTCAGTGCTGGAACATCAGGCGTATATTGTTGCCTTGATACTGCCGGAGACAATAAAAACGCTTGCTTTTTCGGCCATTGCGAGTGTGCAAAACTCAAACTCTTTTACAGGCTATGTCAATCTAAAAACCCTCTACGCGCCCGGTGTAAAGAATGTAGCGGCCTATGCCTTTTTTGGATGCGCCAATCTGAAAACAGTGCTTTTGCCGGCTGCGGAATTTATTGACCGCGGCGCTTTTACCTGTTGCCGTAATCTGAATACAGTGGTTTTTGGTGTCAAACCGCCGCGAATGCACTCAAATGTTTTTGACTTGTGCGCCGAGGAAACACTGGAAATAGCCATTGTTTTTCCCGAAGGCTTTGAATCTGATTACGGAATTCAAGTTGAAGAACAGGAACAAGCCAGATTAGGTGTGCGTCAAATTGTTACGGTAACAATGCCGGCAAATGAAGGTTACGAATGGCTTACGAAGATAGGCGCGAATAAAAATGCAAACTATTTCTGGGATGGTTTTGAGATTACTCGAGACAAACTGACAGTAACTCTGGGGCCGTCAAATAAAGAATATTATTGATTGATGGTGAGTACATTGAAAATAATCACCTTGGGTGATGAGGCTCTGCGCCAGAAGGCTGCACCGGTAAAAGAAATACGGCCGTTGTACCGTGAAATAGCGGAACAAATGATAAACCTTATGGTGGAAGGAGGCGGTGTGGGGCTTGCCGGTCCGCAAGTTGGCTTTATGGAACGCATTTTCGTAGCAAAGCACGCCGGAGAACCTCCGCGTATATTTATCAATCCGTCCATTATTGCTACAAGTGAAGACCGTGTAAAACACGAAGAAGGCTGCCTTTCATTGCCCGGTGTATGGGCTGATGTCATCCGGCCAAAAACCCTTACGGTGCAGGCTTGGAATGAACGCGGCCGCCCTTTTACTCTTGAAGCAAGCGGTATTTTGGGACGTATCATTCAACATGAATGCGACCACCTCAACGGCATACTTTTTATCGACCATCTTTCGGAATTAAAGCGGAAACGTATTATCATGCACTACGAAAAACTCAGGAAGCGCCGCCGTTAGGCGCGATAGCGCTTCCTTATTCTTCGTCGTCAATATTTACCGTGTCTTCTTCGTCAAGTTCTTCTTCGTCTTGTTCTTCGTCATCATCGAGGCTGGCAAGCGAACCTATTTCTTCGTCTAGGAAACTTGTTTCACCATCGCTGACATCTTCATAAAAAAGAAAACTAGAACAATAAGGGCACGAAACGATTTTTTCTTTGCGTCGGACATTGTTTGCAAACTGTACCGGAAGAATCATGTGGCAACTCTCGCACACGCCGCCTCTTACCGCAACAATACCGCGGCTGCCTTTTTTGCGAATGATGCGTTCAAATTTGAACAGCAATTCCTCATCCAGACCTTCAGAAAGTTTGTTGGCATCGGCGGTGAGTGCTGCTATCTTTTTTTCTTCTTCGACACGCTCTGCCTCAATGTTCCGTTTTTGCTCTGCCAATTCGCCTTCCTGTTCGTCAATAAGCGTCTTGTTTGCTTTCACTTTTTCGTCAATTTCGGCAAGACGGCGTTCAACATGCTGAAGTTCTTTGCGGCACTGGTGCTCTTTTTCGGAAGCGTCGCGTATCTCTTTATCGATAATCTCATACTCGCGCTGGGTTGTCGTGGCTTCCATGTTTTTTTCGGCTTTTTCGCGCTTGCTTTCAGCCTCCAACAATTGATTGCGGCAGCCTGCTTGTTGAGTACGCAAATCCTCATAATCCTGATACTGCTCAATGTAGGTTTTTTTTAACCGTACTAGAAGACTTTCGCGGTCTTCTAGTACTTTCGGAATGCTTTGAATTTTCTTTTCCAGAGCGATTTTTTCCGCCAGCACATCCTGTAGTTTGTGCAGGCGGTTAAAGATTTCGTCAATAGTCATTGATTTCCCTTAATGTTCCAAAAAGTCCTTCAACTTGCGGCTGCGCACGGGATGGCGCAAGCGGCGCAATGCTTTGGCTTCTATTTGTCTTATTCTCTCACGGGTTACATTAAAATACAAGCCCACCTCCTCGAGGGTAAGGCTGTAGCCGTCTTCCAGACCGAAACGCATTTCCAGCACTTCGCGCTCACGGGGCGGCAAGGTGGACAATACCGACGAAAGTTGCTCTTGAAGCAGAGTAAACGCAGTCTTGGTGGCGGGATTTTCCACATCTTTGTCTTCGATAAAGTCTTCCAAAATGGAATCCTCTTCCTCCCCGACAGGGCTTTCCAGCGAAACCGGGTCGCGCGCCACATTCTTAACTTGTTTTACTTTCGATTCGGTCCAGCCAAGTTTTTCCGCAATTTCATGGTTGGTTGGCTCGCGGCCAAGCGTCTGCATGAGAGCGCGGGATTCGCGTATAACTTTGTTGATTTGTTCAATCATGTGAACAGGCACACGAATTGTCCGCGCCTGGTCGGAAATTGAGCGCGTTATCGCTTGCCGTATCCACCATGTCGCGTAAGTGGAAAACTTAAAGCCTTTGCGGTATTCAAACTTTTCAACGGCTTTGATAAGACCGATGTTGCCTTCTTGTACAAGGTCAAAAAAATTGAGGCCGCGGTTAATATATTTTTTGGCAATGGAAACAACAAGCCGCAAGTTGGCCGTAATCAGCGTATTCTTCGCGTTCTGGAGCATATGCCAGCCATCCGCAACTTCTTTCGCCAGTTGGTTGATATTGTCAATATTGTCCTCAAATTCAAATTCAATCTGGTTGAGCCGCTTTTCGGTAAGTTGAATGTGCTGAATTTTTTCCTTGATTTCATCCGAACTGAGGCCAAGTTCGCGTTCCAGCCGTTCCCGCTCTTCTTTGACGGTAAGGCTCCTGCCCAGAGCGCGCAACTCACGCATTGAATCCACGCCGAGGCGTTTTTCCACTTTTTCCTGTTCTTTTTTGAAGCGCTTAATTTTTTTTGCCGCCTGAATGAATTTTTCAGAAAACGAATTGATTTCTTCCTGATGAATTTCGGCTTTGACAATTACGTCCAAAATTCGTGTGCGCAGGTTCGAAAGTTCACGGTCTTCGGCTATGTTAACCCCTTTGGAAATGAGTTTGCGTTTGTATTCCATATAGTAGCGTAAGTCATTGCCTATAAGCCTAAGCGGTTCTCTGTAAAATTGATTCAGCCGCCGCCGTTCGGTCATAAATTCAGTGATTTCCTTTTTGGAAAGACTCATTTCTTTGGGGTCTTTTTTTGAAAACGCTTTTTGGGCGATGTGGTAAAATTCGGTAATGGCCATCCCGGAACGGTGTATCACTTCTTTGATGCTGTTGATGCCTTCCTCCATCTGCTTGGAAAGTTCCACTTCCTGGCCGGCATTCAAAAGATTTTTCTTGCCTATTTCGCGGAGGTAATAACGCACCGGGTCGTCAACAGAAGAGTCTTTTTCACTGGGCGTGGGATTTTTTTTGGCAGTCTGCTGCCGTTTTTGCTTCTTTTTTGGGGTGGGTTTGGCTTCCTCCGGTTCGTCTCTGCATGTGAGTTCAATGCCGTTCGATTCCAGCAATGCCAGCACTTCTTCTACTTTTTCTGTTTCGTCAGTAATCGTTGCAGGCAATAGTTCTTCAAGTTCGTCATAAGAAAGAGATTTTTTTTCTTTTGCATAATCCATTAGTTTGACCACTGCGGGGTCAAGCCTAAGTTCCGTTTCACCCGGTACGGCCCCTTCGGCCGCCGCCATTTCCGGCTCCCTGCCGGTTCCTTCATGGCTGTCTGCAATGGCATTGCCGCACGGTTCCGTGATTTCAACGGATACCGGCGGCTCCGGCATTACGCCCGGTTCTGTGATTTCTGTCGTTACTTCTTGCATAATCAATTCCCTTCCCTCCCGGTTTCAAATAATTGCCCTTTTGCAAACCTAATAACAAATCTCCGGTTTGTGGTGTGCCCGGTCGCAACTAATTGACATTTTCAAGTTCCTGCAGCCTTTCATCAATAAACATTTTTTCTGAAAGCAAGTCATCCAAATTGCGTCCGGTCTGCTTTGCTTTGAGCATTTCGGAAATAAGTTCTCTCCGTTTCTGCTCAAGGCGTTTGCCTTTTATCCGCTTAATGCCGCTTGATACAATCTGCTCCGGCATCTGCGAAAATTCACCGCTGGCGCATTTAGAAATCAGGTAGTTTTTAAGCGCGTCATCCCGAAGAGATGACAAAACCGTGTCGGTCGTAAGCGCGCCGTTCCTTAAGGCTTCTTCAAATGAAAGATACAGTTCTTTTGCGTCCGGGTTCGTAAATTCTTCGATAGGAAGAGCCGACCTCAGCCGTGAAAACAATTCAGGCCGTATGCCGCAATGCACAAAAACCGCTATTAGCAAAAAAAGTTCATCGTTCATCTGAAGGCGCCGTACAGACACCTGATTGTTTTTCTGCCTTTCGCGCTCTCCCCCGAAAGCGCTGCTGCCTTTTTCGAGATAGGCCGAAAAGTCCTTCCTAACCGATTCCGGCACTACCTCAAACTCGTCCGCTATCTGCTTAATGCACGATTCCCGTGAAACTTCAGATTCAACCGTCTCCAAAAACGGAAACAGATAAGCCACAGCGCGGGCTTTCCCATTTGAATCATGGAGGTTAAACAGAGCCTTGCTTCGGGCAGATAGAAACTCTACGTCTATTATAGTGTTTTTTACAAATTCAGTCAAGCCCTCCTGACCTTCCTGTAAAAGGATGTCTGCCGGGTCTTTATAGGTTTGGCCGCTCCCGTTTTTCCCTATCACTTTGCATTCCAGATTTGCTTTTCTACAAGTAAGGATGGCCTTGACTGCGGCGTTTTGCCCGGCATTGTCCATGTCAAAGAGAAGAAGAAGCCTATCAGCCCAGCGTTTCAGAAGTTGCGCCTGTTCGCCGGTAAATGCGGTGCCAAGCGGGGCTACGGCATTGCATATCCCTGCCTGATGAAGCGCTATTACGTCCATGTATCCTTCGCAGATAATAGCCTCTTTCTTTGCGCGAATTTCCGGCATAGCAATATCGATGGCAAACAACGTTTCACCCTTGTGGTACACATCCGAATCAGACGAATTCAGGTACTTGGGGATGGTATCCGGCGGCAGCGCGCGACCGCCAAACGCGACAGTCTTTCCATAACGGTCGTTTATAGGAAATATCAACCGATGGCGGAAAAAAGCGAATTCTGTTTTTTTTGACGAAAAAAGCCCGCTCGAACCAAGAAATTCGGGTGAATACCCTTTTTTTTGTAGAAACGAAAAAAGCCAGCGCCCGCTTGCCGGTGCGTAGCCCAATTTGAATTTCGCTATCGTTTCATCAGAAATTGCTCTGTTTTTGATGTACTCCAATGCGGGGCGGCCTTCCGGTTTGTTCAGTAAAATGTAGTGAAAAAGACCGCCAACACGTTGATAAAGTTCGGCTAATTCATCTTTATGCTGAGCGGCTTTTTCTTGCGGCTGCCTGCCTTCTTCAAACTGAAGCGACACTCCTGTTTTTTTTGCCAGCAGCGACAGCGCTTCCACAAAACTAAGTTTGTCCATTTCCATTACAAAGTTGATGACATCGCCGCCTTTTTGACAGCCGAAACAGTAATACAGTTTTTTGTCAGGGTTTACGGTAAATGACGGTGTTTTTTCGTTATGAAACGGGCAGCAGGCTTTCCATGTAGTTCCAATTTTTTCTAATTTGACATATTCACCTATTATGGCTAATGCGTCTATTCTATTGATGATTTCGTTTTTGCACGTCTCTTTTACTGGCACATACTATAGTATAGTAGAAACAAAAAACGCATGGCAGATAGGGCTTTGCAACTGCTTGACCAAAAACACATAGTAAACGTATACTAACGCATATATACACTTATATTTAGGAGAAAATCATGCAAATTTTACAGAAGAAAGGTTTAGGTGCGGCAAAAGCCGCGGCGTTTGTTGCGGCTTTTGCCGCTGCAAGCGTTTTTATGGCGGGCTGCGCAAAGTCTAAAGACATTACCATCAAGGTAGGGGACACATGGAGCGCGACTCACCCCATCGCGCAGGCTGTCGAAACGGTTTTTAAGACGCAGGTCGAAGCGAAAACCAACGGCGCAATCAAAGTAGAGGTCTACCACTCCGGCTCGCTCGGCAATGAACAGACCCTCTGGGACAGCGTACGCAACGGTTCTATCGAAGTTGTCGTTGTCGGCTCGGTTATGAACAGCGAATACAAACCGATGCTCATCTCGGACTGGCCGTTTCTTTACCGCGACCTTGCCCACGCGAAAAATGTGTGGACGGGCGCTTTTGCGGACGGCTTCCTCAAAGAATTTGACGCGCAATTCCCGCAGACGTATATGCTCAGCGTCGGCCCGAACAGCGCGCGCACCTTTACGTCCAACAAAAAACTTACCGGCGTGGACGACTTTAAGGGGCAGAAATTCCGTATGCCGCAAAATCCGATACATACCGGCATAGTAACCGACCTTGGCGCGAGCGCTCAGGTTATACCGCTCAACGAACTGTTTAACTCGCTGCAAACCGGCGTGGTAGACGGGCAGGACAACGGCATGGTTACCGTGCTGAGCGAAAAATTGAACGAGGTACAAAAATATCTTTACGAAACAAACCACATCGTGGCCACAATGGAAATTATCGTGAACGCGCCGTTCTTTGACGGGCTGTCCGCCGAACAACAGGCCATTGTGCGGGATGCCGCGAAAGAATCCGCCGTTTTCGCGTGGGACGAATATATCAAAAGCGTAGATATTGACAGGCAGAAACTGATAGACGGCGGCATGACGGTAACGCCCTGCGCTCCCGAAGACAAGGAACGCATCATTGCGGCGATACAGCCTACGCTGAACAAACTGTACGCGGAAAACGATTGGGCGCAGGCGCTTGTCGAAAAAGTAAAAGCAGTACAGTAAGCCCTATGACTAAATTCTTAAATCATTTGTTCCGCGCTATCGAAATTATGATAGCGGTGTTCCTCGCGCTGATGATAGCGCTTGTGTTCCTTAACGTGGTGGCGCGGTATCTGTTCAATTACGGCTTTGTGTGGTCGGAGGAAGTAAGCCGCCTTTGCTTTATCTTCCTTGTGTATCTGGGGTCGATAGAGGCGGCGCGGGATAACCGCCATTTGATGATAGACACGCTCATGCTCAAAGTGCCGCCCCTCGCCCAAAAAGCGATTTACGCCGCCGTCCAACTCTGCATTATCTGGCTTATGGTGATTCAGACGAGGGGCGCGTGGGGGCTTGTTCTGCAAAACCGCAAAAATGTCTGGATAACGACCGGCTTCCCCGCCCATATCGTACATTTCTTCGGCGTCCTGCTCGGCGTATCTATCGCGTGTATCGCGGCGTTCAACCTGGTCAGGCTGTTCGTCTTCAAAACGCCGGTTACGGAACTTGTCAAAATTCACGAAGGCGCGGACGATGCCGATGGCCCCGCCGCGACTGTGGAATAGGAGGCGCGTATGTCATTAGCGATACTTGCCATTCTTTTTTTGGTTTCTCTTTTCGGTTCGATTATCGTGGGGCTGCCCATCGCGTTCAGCCTGATTTTTTCCGCCGTGATAACGGGGCTGGGCAAAGGCGGCAGCGCGACAAACCCGCAAATCATCGCCCTCCAACTGATGCAAGGTTCGGACAGCGTAACGCTGATGGCGCTGCCGTTTTTCGTTCTGGCCGGCGAATTTATGAACAAAGGCGGGCTTACGCGGCGCATTATCGACTTTTGCGATATTTTTGTGGGGCGCGTCAAAGGCGGGCTCGGCTATGTTACCATTTTTGCCTGCCTTCTGTTCGCGAGCCTTGTCGGGTCGGCGGTAGCATCTACCGCGGCGCTCGGCGCTATCCTTATTCCGATGATGGTTGATTCAGGCTATAACCGCGCCAAGAGCGCCGGGCTTGTCGCCAGCGCCAACCTTGTTTCGCCGATTATGCCGCCTTCCGTCCCGATGATAATTTACGGGGCGACCGCCAGCGTGTCGATAAACGCGCTCTTTTTGGGCGGCATTGCGCCGGCCATCTACCTTACGATGATAATGTGCGTCGTGTGGTTCTTCGTTTCCCGCAAGGACGGCGTACGCTCGACAAAACCGCGTCCTACGCTCAAACAGGCGGCGCGGACTTTTGTGGACGGGCTTTGGGCGCTCCTGTTGCCGGTGATTGTGCTGGTAGGGCTGCGCGGCGGCATCTTTACCGCCACGGAAGCGGGCGTTGTGGCGGTTGTGTATGCGCTTGTTGTCGGCATCTTTGTATACCGCGAAATAAAACCGAAATTGCTCTTCAAGGCGCTGATTTCCGGCGCAAAGATGAGCGCCGTGGTAATGTTCCTCGCCGCGACAGCGCAGGTGGCGGCGTATATGCTCACCATATCGCGGGTGCCGCAAGTGATAACCGAAAGCCTCGCGCCGCTTGTCGCCCAGCCTATGCTCCTCAACATTGTTTTACAAATCATCATCATACTGATGGGAACCTGCGTGGACGTGGTGCCGACCATCCTGATAATGACGCCGATAATGCTCCCGCTCTTGCAGGCGGCGCATATCGACCTTGTATACTTCGGTATCGTGTTTACCCTTGCCAATGTACTCGGTTTAACATCCCCGCCCGTCGGCCCCGTGCTGAATGTTGCCTGCGCCACAGGCAAAGTAAAAATGGAAGAATTGCTGCCTCCTGTTATTCCGTACTACATCTTCCAAACCATACTCGTCTTTATCCTGATTCTGTTCCCGGAGATTGTTACCTACCCGCTCAAATGGATAGCAGGGTACAGCGCGGCTCCGATGCAGAACATTGTTACGTGGTTAATGAGTATGGCGGGAAAGTAAATCGGCGGAATGTTGATTTTTAGGGCACATCCCTCTTGACACTTTTTTTTTGTTATATTAGTGTTTAGATAGCAAGGCCGTTAGTTTTTCATCATAGCCTAACGCTTGATCGACGGACCTGCACTTGCCCCCCGGGTTTCATCACCTCCTTTTCCCGGGGGGTTGTTTTTTTAGCGGTTGCGTTTTTCGTCTGATTCTTTACATTCAATACACTGAAGCACATAAGGAATGGCCTCGAGTCTTTTTTCCCCTATAGGTTTGCCGCACTGGATACACAGGCCGTATTTTCCCTGTTTGATTCGGGCAATAGCCGATTCTATCAGTTTCAGTTTTTTCAAGCCGGCCGTGCCTTTTACTTCCAGCATTTTGCGGTCGATATCATCGCTCGCAATATCGGCCAAATCTTTGGGGTCAATGTCGGTAACAATTTCTTCAAATTCTTTGCTGTTTTCGTTTAATTCGTTGATTATGTCTTTTTTTATGGTCAAAAGAGATTTTTCCATAGTGTCTAAAAATTTTTTGGTTAATGCCATATTTACCACCTTTGCCAAAGCCAGTTTTAATCTCCCCCAGCTTGGGCCATGTGCGGAATTATATACAGTTGTGTTAATTGTGTCAACGGCCTAAGAAAGCGCCATCCGTGGCGCTTTCTTAGGCTGGAGGTTTAGCGTGCGCTAAACCTCGTCCGCCTGTGGGGCGGCTTTTGTACAGCGGCATCCGTGCCGCCGGCGTTGCCGACCGCGCCATCCGTAGCGCGAAAGTGGCGGCGCCACAAAACAAAAACCCCCTTACCGCACCGCAACGGTTAAGGGGGTTTTTGGTGGCCTAGGAGGCGAACGGAAAACCGTTGCGCCTAAAAGCCTAGAATTTCCAGATAAGGTCTAACTGGATGGTGTGGTCAACACCAGTGTCGCCATCTTTCGGTGTCATGGTGTTAAGCACATACCAGAACGCAACCGAAGCATTGGGGCTGATGGTGAACGTAGCCTTCGGTTTTACGCCGATGCCTAAATCGGCATCTTCCAAACCTTTGGCACCTGCAAGAGTAACGGGCACTTCAAGCCGAAGAGCAAGCCATTCATTGACCGTATAACCAGCCTGCGGCCTGATTTCCAGTATGGCCGGGTTGTCTTCTTTGGCCGGTGCTGTCTCAAATTTGGCGCGGATACCGGCAAAGAGCGGCTCGCTGATGGAATAGTTACCCTGCAAACCAATCCCGAACGAATTGAGTTCACTGTCAGAGTCTCTGGCAAAGCGGCCGTCAAGGTCGAGTTTCAGGTTGCTAATGCCGTAGTAGTACAAACTGAACAGCGTACCAAAGTCGCCATCCACTTTGAGCACATCCTTCGCTCTCGCCTTGGCAACAACATTGTTACCGTTATCTTGGGCTTTGGCTTCTTTCGCATTGAAAATAAATGATGCCGCAATACCAAACGCTTCGTTGGTAAATTTGGCGCCAACAACGGTGCCCGCAAAAGCATCGACAAATTCGCATTTCAAGTAGTCAGGATTGATGCTGAACGTATTTACACCCAGAGAAAGCCCCTCGATAGGGCGGATTTCGAGTTTAACACCGTTTGCATTGTCAAGGTTGGTATCAAAGATATCACCGGTAAACGTACCCCATTTCGCGTTGTCAAGCATACCGCCGGACACTTCAACAATGTTATTGATGAACGAAAACCAGCCGTACGCATGGCCTAACAGCGAGTACCCATAGGACTGCGGTATTCCACCCACCTTAAAATTGTCATCATCAGCGCGGAGGCGTATGGAAACGCCCGCGTTGGGGGTCGTGTAGTCAACCTGCACGTCACTGCGGAACGCTTTGCCGGCGTCATCATTAAACGCATCGATAAAAAACTTATCTTTTTCGTCGAGATCACCGTCCCTTACCGGCTTTGAATACTCATTACCGGCGCGTAACCGGATACCAGACTCAATTTGACCGGTGATTTTCAGCCCTCCGCCTTCTTCATCTTGGGCGAAGAGCGACTGTCCTCCTGCAATTGCGGTGAGCAGGAGGAGTCCTAGAACCTTCTTCATAAGAACTCCTTACATTGGCCGAACTATAACCAGCGGGAGTATCGCGAAACGTTTACTAACAGGGAATTACCAGACCGACTCTACGCGTCTTTTTCAATCAAAACACAGCACACAGGCAGTTGCAAAAGCACCGGCAAGCCCGAATGGCCGCGGTCGCCTGTATTGTGCGGTTTTAGACTTAAACACGGGCAAAACCAGTCTTCGTAACTCTTGTTACTAACCGGCAGCGGTGCATTACCCTTTAGTTTTAGTACAAACCATTTGGACGGTTTCCAGCCGTCCATTTTTAAAGATATATTGAACCTACGTTCAATACTCCAACTCTACTACTTTTCCAAAAAAGTGTCAAGAGGGCGGCAGCATTTTACGGTTCTTGCTGGTTTACCAGCAATGTGGAAAATGATTTCAAAAAAGCAAATACAAAGGGCGCGGAAAGCGCGTTTACGAGTACTTCTATCCAGAGCAGCGGCGTGGTAAACGAATAGGCGGAAATAGCGCCCGCAAAAAGAAAGTTGAGCAAGAAAAGGATAAAGGCTTTGAAGATGGTCGCGCCGGCGCACAAGGCCAGCGGCAGAAAAAAGCGGTCTAGAAAGAACATCCCGCGCAGAACACCGCAGCCCGCTCCCACAATAGTGCGTACAAATATGTTTAGCCCCAAAGGCGCGGCGGACAAAAAATCAAGTATCACGCCGGAAAAAAAGCCGGTTAACTGCCCCGTCATTGCCCCGTTCAAATAGGCGCTGTATACAAGGATACAAAGGGTAATGTCGGGAGACGCATGGATAAGAGGACGTAAATGTGAAAAAAGCGTTGATTGCAAAATGCCGGCTACAATGATAAACAGCGTTGCGCAGATGATGTTCTTCGCCATACTACCATTATCGGCGCTCTTTACCGGGTTCTCTATGAAAAATGGGAAAAATCTGTACGCCGCACACGGCGGCGTACAGTGAGGAGAAGTGCCCTATGGGCGCAGTGAATTGATATAAGCGTTCAGAGCGCCGGCATCCATACCAAATGCTGTGTCTATTTTGATTTGGCCGGCTTTCACCTTTTCGGTGAGTTCGCTGATTCTGTCCCGAATGGGGGCCGGGACTTCGGACTGATAGATAGGGTTGTCGGCAAGGCCGATACAATTTTCGTTGATACCGAGTACTTCCCGTGTTCCCCACGGAAGGGTGCCTTCCTGGGCGCGGCGGACAGCCAGAAGTATCGACTGGTCAACACGTTTAAGCACCGACGATATAACGCGCTGTGCCATAGCGGGGTCGGTCTGCTGGAACAGCATGGCCTGGTCATAATCAACGCCTATCGAATAGCGCCCGCGTTCTTTGGCGGCCTCTATCGCGCCGTTACCCGCGCGCGCCGCAACGGAAAAAATTACGTCCGCGCCAATATTGTACTGGGCAAAGGCCAGTTCTTTGGCTTTGGCCGTATCTTCAAAATTGCCCACATACGAAGGAACTACTTTTATAGCGGGATTTTCGGCCTTTGCGCCCTGAATATAGCCGACCAAAAAGTCGTTGATAACCGGAATATCCGTGCCGCCGACAAAGCCGATAATGCCTGATTTGCTCATTGCCGCCGCAAGAACGCCGCCCAGATAGGAACCTTCGTTTTGCTTGTATTCCATAGAGTAGACGTTTTTGTTTTCACCGTTTGCGTAATTTACGCTTGTATCGTAAACGATGATTTTTTGGTCGGGATAATCCTTTGTAAGCCGTTCAACAATGTCGGTAAGTTGCCAGGTACCGCACACTATAATGTCGTAACCTTCATCGCAGAGGTCACGCAGGGCCGGCTCCCATTTGGATTCATCATAGCCCATCTCAGCCACGCGCGTTTTAAGCCCCAGTTCGTTTTTTACGAGTGTTAAACCGTTGTTGGCTGAATCCTGAAACGATTTGTCCCCCAGGCTGCCGTTTATCAGCAGGGCTACGCTTAAATCGTCCCCGCTTTTGCCTGCGGCGGCCTCTTTCTTTTTCTGACACGCCGTAAACGAAACACCGAGCAAGGCGCACACGGCAAGCGGCAGAAATAATTTTTGAAACATATTTGACATTACTGTCCTCCAAAAAAGTTATGTATATACAGTATGAAAGGTGTTAGGGAATTTGTAAAGAGAGCGGACTGCTCACTCGCGGTAACGGATAATATAGATAAAGTCTATGCCGTCCGAGTTGCCGCCAATATAGTGGCCGTCTTCGTTGTATCCGTTCTGGAGGGTTGCCAGCAATCTGCCTGCGGCGCTGCTGCAACTTCCGCCGCAACTAAATGCTACGTCATAGTGTCCGTCTCGCGCGCCGCCGCCGCTCATGTGCGTGTGTCCGTCATATTTTATATCCCAATACCATTCGCCCAAATGCCGGTAGACTTCATCGCCTGTATCTACATTAATCCAATGTTGGGATAAATTCTCCGAGGCCTGTGCATTGTGTACTACAACACTGTAGTCAACCAGATTCTTGCCGCCCTTAATTACCTGAACACGTATGGTAGAATCAAATTTACCGGTATTATTAGGAGGATAGTACTCCTGCCAGATGCCGGTATCTGTAGTTTCGTCTGTAATCTTATCTGTAGTCTCGTTTGCCGGTTTCGTTCCGTTACAGGCGGAAAACGCGCAGACAAGAATAACGCTAACAAAAAACACAATTCGTTTCTTCATTTTCTATTTCTCCCAAAGGCTGGTATTTCCTCGTTCTACCGCTTTCACAACAGTATCTGCTTCATTATTGAACGTCTAAATCTTCATATAAACTAGCAATGCTTACAAAAAGATTAGAGGCTTTATGTTCCAGCAAGTTTTTTGTTTTTACCGGCAATTTTAGATTGTTTTCAACAAACCAAATAAAGGCTTGAGTATCAAGAAGATAATCATTCATTGATAATCCCTAAAGTCCTCTAGCGGGGCATTAAAATCATCGCTCATCCATATAAATGTGCCTTGCATACATCCTGCTTTGGGCTTTTGTGCGGTTTGTCCATATTTCTGAATTAAAAACTCCGTGTAGTCATTGAGTTCGTTCAGTATCTGCGGAGGAAGACTACTTATTTTTTGCGAAACCATTGCCGCACCCATACATAGAGCATCCGTTACTTGATTAGTTTTGTCAAGATATAGGCGGCAGGGACAACTCCGGGCGCGAATCCCCCCTACACCTTTCCCAAATCTTTTATACGGGCGATTTCATCGCGGATTTCCGCCGCTTTTTCAAACTCAAGGTTTTTTGCGTATTCGAGCATTTCGGTGTTGAGGGAGGTAATCAATTTTTTGCGTTCCTTGGGGACAAGCACATTGAACGATTTTTTTAACACTTCGATAGATTTTTTCGCGTCCGCTTTGTCTTCTTCGATATGGCGTTCAAGAATGTTCGCTA
>JAIRPM010000013.1 GCA_031257075.1 Spirochaetaceae bacterium | reverse complement strand
TAATTCTAAGGCCGCCCCCCAAACTGGGAAGTATTGCCAGCCTTTCCCTCTACTATACTGCACTTTGAAAAAAATGTCAAGCGGTTCGTGTAAACAGTGTCGGATTCATAGGGCTCTTGACAATATCCACAGCCTCTATAGACTGTAGTTCTTGAAGATTTACCGTTGAATTTAGTATGAAATTAGATATTCGTTCACGGCGTTTTGTTTTCCGTGCTGCCCTTGTTATTGTATGGTTTTTCGCGCTTGCCCTGCTTTTTGTCAATGCGCGCGGGCACATCTTGCTGGTAGACAACGCCGGCAAAGACGAGTATTCAGCATTTAGCGCCGTTAAAGTCTCGGTAAACGGTGAAAAACCGCTTGCCTTTAATGCAGGCGACCGCGACCGTTTCTTCGTGAGCGGCAGCAAAGCGCACATCAAAATTGAGGCGGGACGCGGTGAAACCCACCCTTCGCTTCCTTTTGAAACAGATATCCGGCTGCCGTTACGGCCTGATGCGCTTCTGCTTTCATTGCCCCGGCTTGCCGCCGGCGTAAACGCCCTTGAAGTATTCAACGCTGCCGCCTATACCCCCGAAGAAAAAACCGCCGCCGCAGAAGACGCGCCTATCCCCGCAGAAACCGGTTTCTAGCGCAACATCTCCGCTTTTTCCTTTCCTTATTAAGCAGTAATTTCCGCGTTTTTTCACGTACAAGAATTCGAAATTTCTGTTTTGCGACACTTCAAAAATCAGTCTTTTGGAAATTCTAATTGTTTTATGCAAACTTGCCGATAATGGACGTATGAGACCGATAGTTTTGCTTATATATACCGGTTTGTCATTTACTGCGCGGTAATTTTTGCGCAAGGCCGGATGAGAATGACCGGTTTTCCGTAAGAAGAAAAGTCTCATAATTTTTTACAGGAGAGAAATAATGAAGAGAATAAAAACAAGGACGTTTGCGTTCATAGTTGTCTTGTCTTTTCCAGTTTGGTATCTTGCGGCACAGGACGAAAGGTCTCAGGAAAATTCAAATGCAGACACTACAGGGAGAACGCGCTCATCTCCCTCTTCCCCTAATACAAAAAACACTCCGCAAGCACAAACAGGAGAAAACACTATAAAGTTACTATTTGCCCCGCTGAATTCAAGTTCTGTGTGGAGTATGGGCGTAGACGCATCAGACAGTGTTGATTTTAATAGCCTGGATATAGCAAAAAATCCAGCCGATGCAAAAGATGCCGATGGAAATGCGCTTGTACGCCCCAAATCAAACAACGTTTATTTTGGCGTACCGCCAAAATCAGCATCTTCGGTTATTTCGCTCGGCGTGGTCGGCAGTGACATAGACCGCTTCCTTTCAGCAACTACCTACAAAGACACCAGTTACCAGAGCGGTTTTGGCTATTTCGGCTTTGATAAAGATTCGCTCAGCGTAGGAGCTTCCCGCAAATTTGCAAACGGCACGGTAACCAGCCTCTACTATAACGGCAATATTATAGAAGACATTTTCGCTTATATATCGAACAATTCGCTTACCAATGGAAGAGTCGGAGTGGGCACAGAAGAAAGCGCCGATGGAACCGGTTACGATTTTATGGGCGACCTGAAAGACCGTAACAACATCAATTCGCGTACAAACGTTAATTTGATGTTTGGTATGGGTATCTTTGGCATAAATTTGGGCTATTCACAAAAACTTTTCGGGCTTGTGAAAAAGTCTGATGCGACACCGCACCCAGACCCCAGCAATCACAACAACGCCATTATTTACAATACGCAGGATGCAATACTAGACAACGCGCTCGTTCCCAACATAGAAATTGGCCTTCGTAACAACACTTCCGCCGCTTTGTTTAGGACAACGCTTGGTTTCCAAATAGACATACACCAGCACCGTGAACTTGCAAAAGGGCAGACTATTTCTTTGGCAGACTTTTTTACCCTACCTCCTCCCTCTACGCTTGTATATCAAAAAAGGGACGATGTTACCGCTAAACTTTCCGCCGACTACCTTGAGCCTGCCCTTACCCTGAGACTGGAAGTTGATTTTAAGAACGACAACCGCTCTCAACTGGGACTGGGGCTCGAACTTGGCGGGAAAATCCGTATATATTCCAACCTTGACGACAAAGGCGAGGCGTTGAACGGTATCTTTTGGAGCGAAATTTCCGACACGAATTATTCCAACAGCATAACAACGAGCAGCTTTGACTTTGAATTTCTTGGGAGGCCTTCGGTGCGTTATGTTACCTCAATGACCAATTTCTTCAGGGTAGGAATTTCCGGCGGATTTGGTATCGGTATAAAGACCGGCTCGACAAGTACGCAGACATACGATTGGCCTACCAACATCGGCGGAAAAGAAAGTTATATGCTTTCCAGCAATCCCTATGATGATGCCAACCTTATACAAACAACAACAGATATACCCGATATAGACTTGTCGCTTTACCCGAATCTTGGCGTGGGTTTTTCGTTTGAAATAGTGCGCAATGTCTTCGCTCTGAACGGCGGAGTTGGCGCTACGCAAACGCTCTACCATGTGCGCACAGGGAAAAAATCGACAGAAATAGCAGGGACGCCTGTCGATGTCCCTGTCCTTGAACAAACATGGGGAAAGCCGCTGGGACAACTGGCACTAGGCGCAACATTTACATTCAGAGATCACTTTACACTGGATGCTCTTTTTTCTACCAATGGCACCAACTTTGATAACGCAAACTTTGTTGTCCAGTTGAGCGCAAAATTTTAACCTCTGGGGGAAGCCGCTGATTAGAATCACTTTAATCAGCGATTCCCTTTGGTGCAGCGCCGGCTGTCAAAGATTGATTTTCCATCGTTTCCATTATAATTTTTTTTGTTTCCGCATCAAAATCATTACGGGCAAGGCCGGTGTTGATTAAATCGGGGCGGATGGCAAGCGTTTTTTCCACACGCTTGCGCAGACGCCACAGGCGGATTTTTTCATGGTGGCCGGAAAGCAATATATCCGGCACCGGCATTCCGTCAAAAATTTCCGGGCGCGTCCACTGCGGATACTCCAAAAGTCCACCGCTAAAACTTTCTTCGGTCAGCGAGGCGGGTTTTATTACACTGTCTAAAAGCCGGTAAGTCGCGTCAATTATGCAAAGCGCCGCAACCTCACCCGATGACAATACATAATCTCCAACGGACACTTCATCGTCAACATAGCGGTCAATAACACGCTGGTCAAGCCCTTCGTAACGCCCGCAAAGCAACACCAACTCCTGCTCCGCCGCCAATTCCGCCGCCAGTTGCTGGGTAAACGGCTTGCCGGAAGGCGCAAGGTATACAACCCGTTTTGACGATGCGTCCGGGGGAGGGCTTGCCAACTGTTTGCCGGTTACTCCGGCGCTTTCCAGCGCACGGGCTGCCGGCTCGGCCAGCATAAGCATACCCGCTCCGCCGCCATAGGGGGCATCATCGCACGTTTTATGTTTGTCAAGAGCAAAATCACGGATGTCTATAAGGCGGTATTCAACAAGCGCGCGGTCAACGGCACGCGCCATAAGCGAAACGGCAAAATAAGATTCGATGATTTCAGGGAAAAGGCTTAGCACCGTATATTTCATTGTTTCAGCATTATTCCAAAACCCAAAGCGCTGTGAGAACGGCGCTGCCTTGCCCCAGGCTGATATCCCCAAAAAATTCCTTGCGGAAGGGAACAAGCCGCCGCACACCGTTTTCCAGTACCACTTCGACAAGTTCTCCGCCGCCGCCTTCTATTACGTTTTCGATAACGCCGATCTGTGCGCCTTTGCTGTCTATCACTATAAGCCCTTTTAAGTCTTCAATATAAAATTCATTAGGGGCAAGCGGTGCGGCGGCGGCGCGGGGCACGACAATTTCCATGCCTTTCAGCGTTTTTGCCGCTTCAGGCGTATCAAAGCCGTCAAATTTCAGGTAAAGGCTGCCATCGCCGGCTTGACGGCTTTCCGCAACACGGTAGGGTACCGCATCTGCAAACGGAGTGCCCTGCACTGCCGGCCGGCGCAGATTTAACACCTGTGCCGAAGCAAGATGGTCGGGCGGCCCGGAAAGCCCGCGTAT
>JAIRPM010000163.1 GCA_031257075.1 Spirochaetaceae bacterium | reverse complement strand
AAAATTCAACAACTATCAAAGTTGACGCCATAATGTACGGCAGCGGCTCCTTCGCTGCCGGCAGAAAGTTAATCATAACAGGAGAGTTAGAGTAATTGGCGTAATGTGTGTTGGGGGGGCCCCAACACACATTGCCCTATAGACACAGTCCGCGCCATCCTTCTATAATTCATACTACAAAAGAGGTATTACAACTTTTGTAGTATGAGCCTGTCCGTGAAGCAGCCGGTCAGGCATAAGTTATCCTGTAGGAGGGAAATATGGCAAAATCAAAGGTATTTTGGACGGATATGCGCTGTACAGTCGGCGAAAGCCTGTTAGTAAAACTGGAGCGCCTTATCAAAAAAGCGGGTATTGGCGATATTGATTTTAACAATAAGTATGTCGCTATAAAAATTCATTTTGGCGAACCGGGAAATCTCGCGTTCCTGCGGCCAAACTGGGCAAAAGTTGTCGCCGATTATGTCAAATCGCGGGGCGGTATGCCTTTCTTAACCGATTGTAACACGCTCTATGTCGGCCGGCGCAATCAAGCGTTGAATCATATGGCGGCGGCATTTGAAAACGGCTATAGCCCGCTTTCAACCGGGTGTCATAACATCATAGCGGACGGGCTTAAAGGCACCGATGATGTTGAAGTGCCGGTTGCCGGCGGAGTCTACTGTAAAACAGCGCGCATCGGGCGGGCAATCATGGATGCCGACATTATCATCTCGCTCAATCACTTCAAAGGCCATGAATGCGCCAGTTTTGGCGGAGCGCTCAAAAACCTCGGTATGGGGTCGGGGAGCCGTGCCGGCAAAATGATAATGCACAATGAAGGCAAGCCTCAGGTGAACGCATCCTCGTGCAAAGGCTGTAAAACCTGTATCAATTGGTGCGCCCAAGGAGCAATTTTGCTTGGAACGGACAAAAAGGCGCGCATCGACCACGCAAAATGCGCGGGCTGCGGACGCTGTATCGGTGTCTGCAATTACAACGCGATATCCAATAGTTCCGGCGGCAGTTTTGATGTACTGAACGCAAAAATAGCCGAATACAGCAAGGCTGTTGTGGACGGAAGGCCGAATTTCCACATCAACATTATCAATCAGGTATCGCCCTACTGCGACTGCCATGGTGAAAATGACGCGGCGATTATTCCCGATATAGGAATTTTTGCCGGCTTTGACCCTGTCGCCCTCGACCAGGCTTGCCTTGATGCCGCCAACGCCGCGCCGGTCATTGCTACGAGCATTTTGAGCGAGCGGGCGCAGAAACACGGCGACCATTTCCGTAACGTGCATCCCTCAACTGACGGCAAGACGCAAATCGCGCATGGCGTAAAAATCGGGCTCGGCAGCGCCGACTATGAATTGATAAAAATGTAGAACGGCACCGCGAAAATTGCCTCTGTTCGAAATGCCGAATTTATTAGTAATATTGAAAGAAGGAGAAATAATGACATTACAAGAATCTTTTTTAATTTTCGCAAAACACAATGCGGAATCAAACGCGGCGGTTGCCGCTCTTTTAGATAAACTTTCTACAGAAGAACGCGAAAAGGAACGCGGCAGTTTTTATCATAGCCTTTCCAATTTGCTTTTGCACATAATCGGAGGCACCGTTTTTTTGTGCGAAACGACAAAGAGCGTGCTTTCTAAAAACAATGCCGCCGTAAAGGCGCTTGATACGCTGGCTGCGGTGCCCAAATTTTCTGAAGAACGCGATGGAACCTCTTTCACCGATGCCCGTTGGCAGGAATTAAAGAAAGCGCTGGATACTACGGACAAAGCATATTGCGCGTTCGTACAGGCTCTTGGCGGCGATGATTTGCAGGCGCAAGCGGATGTAGCCTTTCTCAAATGGGATAAGCCTACGGTGCCTGTCGCATTTATGCTTCAGCAGATTGTTACCCACAACGAACACCACCGCGGGCAAATTTCCCAAATTCTTGACGAATTGAAAATCGATAACAACTATTCGGGAATTGCGGCATCGGCGCTCAAATAGCGGCATTGGTTTACGGTTGTTTTCATTCCGGCCGTACTGTGCTATGTTAGAATTAACGATGAACCGGTTTGCCGCTCGGATGCGCGTTGAGCGTGTCCGGGAGGAAAGTCCGGGCTCCGCAGGGCATGATGCCGGGTAACGCCCGGGGGCGTTTCAATGCGCCGCATTGAAACGCTACAGAAAGCGCAACAGAAAATATACCGCCCTATCTGCGCTTGCGCAGAATAGGGTAAGGGTGAAATGGCGGGGTAAAAGCCCACCTCAGCGGCAGTAATGCCGCCGCATGGCAAGCCTCATCAGGAGCAAAAGCGAACAGCAGGATAGGCCGGCGCGGAAACACGCCGGCCGGCAGATGGCCCGTCTGGCACCTGCGGGTTGCTTGCTGGAATTTGTCCGCAAGGGCAAAACAAGACAGATGGTAAACGAAACGCGGTTCCGGCTTTCCGGGAGCGCGTTTGCACAGAACCCGGCTTACAGGTTCATCGTTTTTATTATTATGCTTCAAAAAATCATGCTGCCGTTGCTGCTTTCTTTTATACGGCGGATGGTAACATCAATATGTTCCGCTATGAGGTTTTCTGTTTTTTGCTTGTCGCCTGATTTAAACGAATCAATTATCTGCCGGTGATATTTTATGCCGTCTTTGCAGCCCAAAAGCCCGACAATATCAACCATTGCCTGCGAGAGAATTTCATTTATCATTGAATACACTTTTACAATCATAGGATTGCGGCTCATTTTCGCAATGTAATAATGAAAATCGAGGTCGGCTTCACTGTAACTTTTTATATCGTTTTGAGAATTATTCATCTGTTCATATATCAATTCCAAAGCCTGAATATCGTCTTGATTCATCCGTTCAAAGGCAAGACCGGTCATGCCTTTCTCGACAATTTGGCGGTATTCAAGCACGGTAATAATATCTTGATTTTTGTTTATCTGTATAAGCGGGTGAAAAGCGCCTGCCGCGTCTATACTGGAAAAGTCGCGCACAAAAGTGCCTCCGCCATGGCATATTTCGAGCAGCCCCAGAATTTCCAACTGCTGCACGGCGGCGCGTACCGTTACGCGGCTTACTCCAAATATTTTGCACAATTCATTTTCCGAAGGGAGTTTTTCACCGGATTTCCATTCGCCGGAAAGAAGTTTTTCTTTTAATTTTACATATACCTGCATACGCAGGGATTGTGTTTTTAATTTGTTAAACGTATGAGTACCGGCGGGGCTAGTCATGTATTCCTCGTAGCAGGCGGATAATAGCAACAACAAACGGCAGCCTATGCCAGAAAGGAAGGTCGGCAGTTATAACACGCAGCAGCGCTTTTCTTTCCAGTTTAAATATTTTATGCAGCGGCTCAATTGTATAGCCATCGAATAAACTTTCTACAATGCCGGGAAGTTTATTGGTAGCCGCAAGTTCTTTTTTGAGCATGGGAAGCCTGTTGTCCAGATAGATTGTTGATAAAAATGAATCAACAAGACGCAGTTTACCCGCTATAAACACTTCAAATTCAAAATCGTTTTTCATAGCCGCAGTGCGGTGGTATTCCGCAAAATCTTCCGCCCATTCCCGCCGGACAGCCTCAATAACAGGCTGGCGCGCCTTGTTCATTCTGAATAAAAATGCTGTAAACAAGCATTTTTTTATGACATAGAAGCGTTCTTTTTCGGGATTGGAAAAAATCAGCATTTCCGGCAGTTTGTCCTGCACTTGAGGACTCGACCTTTTTTGCAGAATAGAAAGCAAGTCGTTTTGAGGCATAATATCAGAAAACGGTTTGCCATGTTTGTCGGTAAACTTTGCGATAACGGCCGCAGTGAAAAAATAAGGCGGCTTTGCCATTTGGCTTTCAATCTGCCCTATAAGGCTGTTTTCACCGGATTCGTTGGCAAATCTTTCATGATAATACTCATTAAATAATTCAATAACATCCGCCGCCTGCAAAAAAGAAACTACTTTTGACACGGGTACGCCTGATGCGCCCGGATAGTTATGTATCACTTTGCGTAAACATATCCAAAACCGGTATGTTTTATTGTCGGATTCTTCCAGCGCGCGGGCTGCATAGAGTGTTTCTTTGCGCAGCATATTTAACGCCGCTTCTCTATACGATTCGGAATCCGGCATCAGGCGTTTTATCCCTTCCCGTATATAATCCAAATTTTGAGGCATTACTATAAATGCCCGTATGCGTATCAGAGCGCCTTCTAGTAACTTTGTACGCAAATAAGATGCAAGCGTAATAATCGAGCCGTTATCGCCTATTGCAAGCCGCAGCAGCGGGAAATTCGATTCGGGCGGATGGGTTAGAAATTTTTTCAAGTCGATCGGAGTTACAACTTGCAGCAAGTCCTGCGGTACCGGATAGGGAATTTTTGATTCGTGGGGAAAAGGCTCCGCATAATTGCCGCCCTGTATCATCCATAATTGGCGCACCGCGTTTATAAAATAGTCTTTCAGAAATATATATTCTTTTTCGTTATATATCCTTTTTTCTAGTTTTGCTTCGTTAAAGAGAACGCCTGAATCTTCCCGCCATTTTTCCTGAGGAGATATAAGCCAGTCATTTAAATTATGATTTTTTCTGCGCTGAAAGAACGCGGCGGCTATCATCTCGTTTACAAACTGCTTCTCATTCACATACGGCGTATTCCGCCTTTCTGTGAATTGTTTTAATAACTTGAGCGTACTTTCGGCTGACATGTTTTCTTTCAGGGTATGGGGGGGGGGGGGGGTATCAGTACTAACGCAGTTATCTTCGTTAGAATTTGTATTTCTATTTGAACGGACGCTGTACCCTGCCCCGCCCCCGGCTCACTACCCCCGGCATACCTCTATGCCCGGAAGTTTTTTGCCTTCCAGCAATTCGAGGGACGCGCCGCCGCCTGTGGACACATGGCTCATTTTGGCGGCAAGGTTGAACTTGTTTACTGCCGCGACAGAATCGCCGCCGCCTACAACCGTTATTGCCGTGCCTGTCGCCTCCGCGACAATATGCGCCAACTGTTCCGTGCCTTTGGCAAACGCCTCAAACTCAAAAACACCCACAGGGCCGTTCCAAACAATCGTTTTTGCCTTTGCGAGCGTTTCCCTATACTTCGCTATCGTTTTGGGGCCAACATCCAGACCCATAAGGGCATCCGGCACATCCGCGCCGTCTACGGCCACGGGCTTGGCATTTGCGTCAAAAGAGTCCGCGCACACCTGGTCAACAGGCAGCACTATTTCCGCGCCGGCTTTTTTCGCCGCCTCTAGAATAGACTTGGCCGTATCTATCTGGTCATCTTCCACAAGAGATTTGCCCGTTTTTTTACCGAGCGCTTTCAGGAATGTGTACGCCATGCCGCCGCCTATCACAAGGGCCGAAGCGTTTTTGAGCAAACTTTGCAGGACGGCAATTTTTGACGAAACCTTTGCGCCGCCGATTATCGCCATAAGCGGCTTTTGCGGATTGGTTACGATAGGTTCAAGATAATTCACTTCTTTTTCCATAAGGAAGCCCGCAACAGAAATTTTTACAAACTTTGCGATACTCGCCGTAGAAGCATGGTCGCGGTGGGCGGTGCCGAAAGCATCGTTTACAAACACCTCGCCGTAACCCGCCAGTTCTTTTGCCAGCGTATCGCGGGACGCGGCGTCTTTGGCCGTTTCTTCTTTATGGAAGCGCGTATTTTCCAGCATTATCACGCTGCCGTCCGCTTGGCTTTCGATAAAGGCTTTTTTGCCGAAACAACCGTCTTCTCCGGCGAAAATCACCTTTTTGCCCAACACTTTTTCTAAATGGGCGGCAACAGGCGCCATGCGGCATTTACCTTTGATAAAGGCCGCTTCGTCAAACGGTTTACCGCTTTTTTGCGCCTTTTCTTTGGCGGCGGCAGCGTCTTTGGCCGGGTCGCCCAGATGGCTCATCAGCGTAAGCGTTTTTACATTATGCTCCAAAATGTACTTAATAGTGGGAAGCGCGGCCGTAATGCGGGTGTCATCCTGCACAACGCCGTCCTTCATCGGCACGTTGAAATCAACGCGCATAATCACACGCTTTCCTTTGATGTCAACTTCTTTTATTGTTTTGATACTCATACGAGTCCTCCAAATTTAAAGATACTGTTTAAAGTGTAGCGAATTTTAGAGGCGTATGTATAGATAGAAACAAAGATACAGGCAGCCGAATAAAAACAGCCGCAAGGGAAGGCGGAAGCCTTCCTCTAGGGCAACGCTGATTAAATTGACTCTAATCAGCGTTGCCCTCTTGTAGTTGCTCATTTCATTGCGCAACTACAGGGAAAGTAACCACTGATTTATTCTCGATTGAATAAATCAGTGCTTCCCTAGGAAATGCCGGTTAATGTAATACTAATCAGTGCTTCCCTTGGGAACACTTCCGCCTTTGGGCGCGGTTACGCTCCAAAGTAGCGTTTTAGCAAACCCTTGAAGCCGGCACCATGGCGGGCTTCGTCTTTGGCCATTTCGTGAACGGTGTCATGAACAGCGTCAAGGTTGGCCGCTTTCGCGCGTTTGGCAAGGTCAAGTTTGCCGGCGCATGCGCCTGTTTCGGCATCAGCGCGTAGTTGCAGATTCTTTTTCGTATCCGCATAGACAACTTCGCCTAAAAGTTCGGCAAATTTTGCCGCATGTTCCGCTTCTTCCAGCGCCGCGCGGTGGTAGAATTCCCCAATTTCGGGATAACCTTCGCGGATGGCTTGCCGGCTCATCGCCAGATACATGCCTACTTCGCTACATTCGCCGTTAAAGTTGGCTATCAAGTCGTCCTTGATATCCTTCGGCACATCTTTGGCTTCGCCAATCACATGTTCGCAGGCAAAACCGTTTTCTGCGGCCTGTTCCTTGAACTTAGATGCCGGCGCTTTGCATGCCGGACAGGATTCGGGAGGCCTGTCCCCAGTGTGGACATAACCACACACTAAACATACCCATTTTTTCATAATTTTCTCCTATAAAAAAATTAACAGCACTGCTGTTAATTCATATTAAGAATTATTCTTAATTGTAGCAAGCCCCCTATTCATTGTTTGGTTTTTGAGTAAAATAGAGATGTTTACAATAGGAGTCTATATGGAAATTTCAACCTTGCAAAAAATTCGTTATAATTATTACGCAAAACTGCCCGATGAAATTTCGGGAAATGTGAGCGGTATTTCGATTAAACTGGGCGAACCTACCGAAGCGCTGGCCGACCGTGCCGAACTCAAAGAAATTTTCAAACTTACCTATGGGAAGCCTATCGCGGGCTTTACTGCGGGCAAAAATGAGACGTCGGGACAGCAGTTCAACGTGGGGGTCATTTTGTCGGGCGGTCAAGCGCCGGGCGGGCATAACGTCATCGCGGGCATTTTTGACGGCTTAAAAAAAGGCAACAGCGAATCGCGGCTTTTTGGGTTTTCGGGAGGCCCTTCCGGCCTTATCGAAGGCAAGTACACGGAAATCACCGCGCAAATCATCAACCGCTACCGTAACACCGGCGGCTTTGATATTATAGGGTCGGGGCGTACCAAAATTGAAACGCCGGAACAGTTTAACGCTGCCCTTGAAACAGTCAAAAAACTGAATCTTGACGCTGTTGTTGTGATAGGCGGGGATGACAGCAATACCAATGCCGCTCTTCTTGCCGAATACTTCTTGGAACGCGGCGTTAAGACCCAGGTGATAGGCTGCCCCAAAACAATAGACGGCGACCTGAAAAACGAATTCATCGAAGCGTCATTTGGATTTGATACGGCGGTCAAAACATATAGTGAATTGATAGGCAACATTATGCGGGACGCGAACAGCGCAAAAAAGTATTGGCACTTTATCAAATTGATGGGGCGCACGGCAAGCCACATTACGCTGGAAGCGGCGCTGCAAACCCATCCTAATGTATGTTTTATATCCGAAGAAATTGCGGGGCATGGCACCTCGTTGGGCGAACTGGTGAATACGATTTGCGATTCGGTTTGCAAACGGGCAGCCAATGGCGAAAACTTTGGCGTGGTGCTTGTCCCCGAAGGGCTTGTCGAATTCGTCCCGGAAATGAAAGCGCTCATTGCCGAAATCAACGATATCGTTGCCCGCGACAGCGCCGGTTTTGAGGCGCATACGCCGGAAAAAAAACGCGCCCACATTATCAAAGAATTGACACCCGCAGCACGGGAAGCTTTTGACAGCCTTCCCGACGATATAGCCGGCCAACTCCTTAATGAACGCGACCCGCATGGCAATGTACAGGTTTCTCTTATCGAAACGGAAAAATTACTCGCCAATATGACCAAAAAACGGCTTGCTGCGCTCAAAAAAGAAGGCGTTTATAAAGGGAAATTTGCTCCGCTGACGCACTTTTTCGGGTACGAAGGCCGCGCCGCCGCACCCTCTAATTTTGATGCCGACTACTGTTACAGCCTTGGTTTTACCGCGTTTCTTCTTATCGCAAGCGGGCTTACCGGCTACCTATCCAGCGTACGCAACCTTTGCAAGGGCGCCGGCGACTGGATTGCGGGCGGTATCCCCCTTACGATGATGATGAACCTTGAACGGCGGCATGGCTCCAGCAAACCTGTGATAAAAAAGGCGCTTGTTGACCTAAAAGGCAAACCGTTCAAGACCTTTGCCGCAGCCCGCGCGCAATGGGCTGAAAAAACATGTTTTGTTTATCCGGGTGCGATTCAGTACTTTGGCCCGTCTGAGGTTTGTGATACGTGTACTATTACGCTCAGACTTGAGCATGAGGCGGTGAAACCGGTGAGTTAGCCGTCTAAATGAGTGTCTATGCGCAAAGCCGGCTGCTCTACGCATAGACACTAATGAGGGAAGCGCATGAATAGAGTTGATAGTGCTGTACAGACTACAAAAAAGTGCGGCATTCGCATCCGCCCCGAGCGGTGTAATAACTGTCACAGATGCATTTCCGTTTGCCCGGTCAAAGACTGCATTGACGGCATGGGCGATATTATTGGCATACACGAAGAACTGTGTATAGCCTGCGGGCGTTGTATAGCCGCCTGCACCCGCGCCGCCCGCTATTTTGTTGATGACAGCGAAGAGTTTTTCGAGCAGGTGGGCGAAAAGAACATTGTGGCAATAGCCGCGCCTTCCGTTGCCGCCCTTTTTGAAGACCGTTTCCGTTTCAATGGCTATCTCCATTCTTTGGGCGTACGAGCCGTTTTTGACGGGGCTTTTGGCGGCGAACTTTCGATGTTCGCTTACCGCGATTACCTTGCTTCCTCTCCCAAACTTCCTGTCATAGCGTCAAATTGTCCTGTTTTGGTAACATACTGCAAAATATACAAACCAGAATTGCTTCCGCATTTTGCAAAGGTACACAGCCCTACCATTTTTACCGCGCTTATGATACGGCATTTTTTTCCCCAGTATAATGATTGTGATATTGCCGCTATTACATCATGCATAGCAAAAAAACGCGAATTCGAAGTTGAGGGATATATTAAATATAATATTACCACCGCAAGCATAAAAAAATATTTACGCCGCAACCGCATTGATTTACGCAATTTTTCTCCCAAGCCTTATGAGGGGCCTGCCGCGTTTACCGGTGTCCAGTTTTCAGTTCAAAGCGGTGTATGTTCCATATACAAAGAAATTACCGGAAAAACACTGCGAAAGACACGTGCTTACAGCGGCAACCCGGCGTTTATTTACTTTAATGAAATCAATGTACAAAGCGAAAATCCGCCTGTTCTCGTTGACTGCCACAACTGTTTGTTTGGCTGCTACCGCGGCACCGCAACCGGCGCGAATAATGAAACAATAGAAACACAGGAAAGCCGTATTTCCAAAATCAATAAAAAAATAGACACTTGGGCGGTGCACATTCAGCATAAGTTGAACCTTCGGAAATATTACAAAAAAGGCATATACCCCCTGCGCGACTATCTGCCGGGAACACATCTCCGTGAATCAATAAAAATACCTTCTGAATATGAACTGCGGCAAATTTATGTACGGATGAGAAAGGCAAACGCAAGTGATACAATGAATTGTCAGGCATGCGGGTATGAAACATGTCGTGATATGGCTATTGCCATCTACAACGGGCTTAACAAGGAGCAAAACTGCCGCCATTACCTTATTTCAAGCGAGGAAGAAAAAGCCGAAGAACTAAAAAAGCAGACAAAAATAGCGCAGGATTTGGCCGACAAGGCAATGACGGCTTCGGAAGCGAAGGCTGCTTTTCTTGCCAATATGAGCCACGAAATTCGCACACCGATGAATGCTATTATCGGCATGAGTACACTTTTTCGCACTGACAATCTTGATGAAACTCAGCGGAAATATTTGGATGATATAAAAAAAGTAAGCAGTTCATTGCTTGTTATTATAAACGATATACTTGATTTTTCAAAAATTGAAGCGGGGAAAATTATACTTACGCCGGTGCATTTTAATTTGCACAGCCTTGTTGATAATATATGCAGTCTGAGTAAATTTCTTATTGATAATAAAAGTTATACATTTGAAAACCGCATAGCATCAAATGTTCCCACATGGATGTATGGTGATGAAATACGCCTACGTCAGGTATTTACCAATTTAATCAGTAATGCGATAAAGTATACCAACGAAGGCTGCGTACAATTTTCTATTGAAAAAACAGAAGATGATTTGGGAAATATTTTCATTGTTGTACAAGTTTCTGATACCGGTATAGGCATCAAACCGGAAGATTTGGAAAAATTGTTTTCGCCTTTTCAGCGCGTTGATGAAAAGAAAACACGCGCCATTAAAGGCACCGGCCTGGGACTTGTTATTTGCAAGCAGCTCGTTGAACTTATGGGCGGCGAAATCAACGTGGCAAGCGAATACCAAAAAGGCTCCACATTTACCGTGAAACTTCCTTTTATACCGGGCGATGAAACTATGGCCGAAACCAATGAATCCGCCCGGAGTTTTGTCCGTGTTAAAGACAGCAAAGAAGTCAATGTACTCGTTGTTGATGACGCGCCTGTAAATCTTGTGGTCGCGCTCGGTTTTTTGGAAACGCACAATATCAATGCCGACAAAGCGTCGGGCGGCAGAGAAGCGCTGCAAAAAGTACAACAAAAGCGTTACGACCTTATTTTTATGGACCACATGATGCCCGATATGGACGGTATAGAAGTTACTGCCATAATACGCAAAGATCATCCAGACATTCCAGTTATCGCGCTGACCGCAAACGCTATTTCCGGCGTGGAAGAACAATTCTACAAAAATGGCATGAACGGCTTTCTCTCCAAACCGATTGAACAAGTTGCCTTAAACGCCGTTCTGGCCAAATGGCTTCCGGCGGATAAAATCGAACTGCTTAAAAAACACAACATCTATTCTGAACCTATAAAATCGAGCCCGGAGAGTCCTAGATTGAAGAATGACCCGCAGGAGACTAGTTCAAACGCCCTTTCTTCTCCCCTCAAAGAAGCGCTCCAAACGCTGAACGGGATTGATTTTGAAACCGGCATAAAACATTCAGGCGGCAGCGAGAAAATATACCGCATGGCGCTCAGTCAATTTTCTTCTGATTTTCCCAGCCTTCTTGCCGAAATTGAAACGTATTTTGAGGCCGGAGACTGGAAAAATTATACGATAAAAATTCATGCCGTTAAATCCGCTTTTGCGAATATAGGCTGCAAAGCGCTTGCCGGCCGGGCGCGGGAACTAGAGGCCGCCAGTAAAAAAGCCGAAGGGCTTTCGGAACAAGATGCGGCAGCGGCTGCTATAAGCGCCGGCTGCCCGCCCGGGTTTTTTGCCGAAGCAAAAACATTTTGGCAGATGCTGCAAACGCTTCCTGCCCTGCATGAAAAAAGCCGGCCGCAAACAGCAGTAAGCCGCGCTGCTTTGAATGAAATGCTTAACGCGCTAAAATCGGCATGCCGGGAGTACGATATGCAGCGCATTGACGCGCTTACGGCGGAACTTGCCGGTTTGACCGTGGACAGCGAAACGGATGCCGTCATTGCCCGTATTATTCTTTTGTTGAATGATGTATCGTATACGGATGCTATTAAAGAAATTGACGGATTGCTATGAAAAAAATAGGGGTCTTTTTTTTTGTTGCGGCATATCTTGTTTGTATGCAGTGCAAAAAATTGAATGTTCCTCCGCCGGCTTGCGCCGAGGCGGCTGAAACGGAAACAGTCAAAGCCGCTTTTTCCGGTTTTCAACGGAAAAAAATAGAGCAGGCTCTCTATGCCGCGCGCATTCCCGGCGCTATGGCGGCAACGATCCTCCGTGCTGAAGAAAGTTATTTTCTGACCGCTTTGTCCGCAGTGCTGGCGGGCGACCCCGCTCTTTATCTTCTTGTTGACAAAACACACCCTTTTGACCCTTTGAAGTATGCGCCTGATGATTTGGTTGAACTAACCGGCGGCACATATAGGGCAAGCCGCAGCGGGCTGAAACTACGGCGTGAAGCCGCCGCCGCTCTTGAACGTATGGCAAGGGCGGCACTGGCAGAAGGGGTTACGCTTACCGCTTCTTCGGCATACCGTTCTTATGAATATCAGGTTGAAGTGTATGCGCGAAATGTAAAAATGAGCGGGCAAGAAACGGCCGACCGCGAGTCCGCGAAACCGGGTTACAGCCAGCACCAAACCGGCCTTGTTGTAGACTTTGGTTCAATTACCGATGCTTTTGCCGAAACGGCTGCCGGAAAATGGATGCGGAATAACGCGGCACGTTTTGGCTGGAGCCTTTCTTTCCCCGCCGGATACGAGGAGGTTACCGGCTACCGCTGGGAGAGCTGGCATTACCGCTATACGGGAGAAACGCTTGCGGCGTTTATTGACACATATTTTGGCGGGATTCAGCAGTATGCGCTTCAATTTATCTATGAATGGGAGAAGTTATGACAATAGCCTTTTGCGGCGGCGGAACGGGCGGCCACATTTATCCGGGGCTTGCCATTATAGGCGCTCTACGCGAAATAGAGGGGGGGGGGGATATACGTGTATTTTGGATAGGCTCCAAACGCGGCATGGACAGCAGCATTATCGCCGCTGCCGGCATACCGTTTTATGGCATACATTCAGGCAAACTGCGCCGTTATATATCTTTTTCAAATATACTTGATATTTTTAACATTATTGCAGGCTTTATTGAAAGTCTGTGCATACTCAAAAAAGAAAAACCTGATATGCTGTTTTCCAAAGGCGGCTTTGTGAGCGTTCCTCCCGCATTAGCCGCATATTTTTTGCGCATACCTTTTTGGACGCATGAATCTGATTACAGCATGGGGCTTGCCAATAAAATTAACGCGCGTTTTGCGTCAAAAATATGGCTGTCATACGAAGATACATCCCGTTCTTTGCCGGCCCGCCTGCGGACAAAAATTATTGCCGTGGGGAATCCTGTCCGCAAAAAGTTTTACAACGCGGATGCCGCAAAAGGAAAATCTTTTTTAGGTGTTTCCGAAACAGAAAACATACTGCTCGTCCTAGGCGGCAGTCAAGGAGCGCGGGAAATCAACAACATTGTATCTGAATGTCAGGATGAACTTACTAAGTATTTTACGGTAGTTCATCAGACCGGGATACAGCCTGCGCAGGTACCGGCATGTGTAGATTCTGAAAAAACCGGCGGCGCAAAAAACGGAAAATATATCACATTTGCGTACATCAATGATGAAATGCCCGATGTACTTGCCGCTGCGGCCCTTGTCGCGGGACGCAGCGGCGCGGGCACCGTCTGGGAGTGCGCTGCTTGCGGGAAACCGATGATTCTAATTCCTTTGGCAGGAAGCGGGACGCGCGGCGACCAAGTAGAAAACGCCCGCTTTTTTGCCGCGAAGGGCGCGGCTCTTTGCCTTATTCATCCGCCTGCGAATGAATTTGTCCAAGCGGTAAAAAACCTTGCTGCTTCGGCTGAACGCCTTCAGGACATGGCCGCCGCTTCAAAAAGCGCCGGCGCATCCCCCGCCGCGGATTATATAGCACAGGAAATTGTGAAATTTTTAACATAAGGCCAAACACTGATTAAATTGACCCTAGTCAGCGCTGCCCGGCGTAGTTTGGGCGGATTCTTTTATCAACGAATCGATTTTCTGATTGAGCGCGAATGCTCCCGCCGGGCCAAAATCGGCATAGAAACGCAGTCGGGGTGTAACACGCAGCCGGAGAGCGCCGGCGATACGGCTTTGTATAAAGCCCGCGGCGGAATTAAGGCCGGCAACGCCTTTTTTCAGGGCTTCTTCTGTTTTGTAACCGGATACAAAGACATCCGCCCAAACAAGGTCGCGTGAAACTTCGACCCGTGTTACCGAAAGAAATGCGTCCACACGGGGGTCTTTTATCGCGCCATCAAGTATGAGGCCGCCGATTTTTTCTTGCAGCAGGATTCCCACCCGTTCTGTCCGGTATCGTCCCATATTTCCGCCCTACAGCGTTTCCCTGCTCCATGGTTTATCGATGCGTAAGGTTAGTCCTAAAAATTCGACTTTGCGGTTTTCAATCAAAATTTGCACATTCCGCACATTGGGAAATTCTGTTGCCGTCCATACAATTTGCCGCAATTGCGCATAATAACCTTCGGCATCGTAACTATTGAACAAAAAACTTTCGTTAAAGTTAAGAATAGCGGTGTTTCCTTGTATGCGGGCATTGATAAGTTTAGCGCCCGGCGGAATAAGGGTTGTCAAACCGGATGCGCTTTCAGCGCTGTCCGGCCCGGTAAGAAGGCTGGTTATTACTTCAACGAGCGGCGCCGCCGCGGCAGGCAGGCTTCGCTTAACCGGCTTTAGGAAAATGCCGCCGCCGCCGTCAACAACGACAAACCAAAGAGTGCGTTCCCGAATGTTCGGAGAGACTGGCAATGGCTGGACAGCCGGTGTTTTCTCCTGACCGGCGGCAAGCGCCGGTAAAGGCGGCGTTTGCTGCAAATCGGCAGAGTTGTCCGTACCAAAAGGAAAAGCAGGGTCAAAAGGCAATGCGGGCTTGATGCCGGTTTCCGGGAAAGCGGGCGTTTGGGCGACACCTTCTTCCGGTGTGTCTGCGGGATTTGAGAAAAACAGTTCCTGTCCCGCATCTGTTGCTTCAACCGGTTTGTTAAAAAGCCGGTCGCCAAACCGCGTTTTTTGCAGGTTTGCGGTTATCTTGGGAAGGTTGGCAATAAAAAAAAAGGCAATTACCACAATAAACAGCATCCAAAAAACCACTGTTATCGAAAGTTTTTTACCGCCATTTCCTCTTTTCTGTGCCGCCATAGAGATATTATCGGCAAAATTGCCCCGTTTGCAGAGGCACTACAACTGTTTGCCCAGAAACGCGCATGCCCATGGGTAGTGTGTAGTGTGTAGTGTGTAGTGGGTAGAGTTCAGGCCGATATATCAAATTCTAACGAAGATATCACCGTTAGAACCGATATTCCTGCCCGAACTTCTGTCCACTGTCCACTGTCCACTGTCCACTACCCACTACCCACTACTCACTACCCACTACTCACTACTTCAACTTTGGCCAGTAGAAGGCTGCGCCGGATTTGCTTAGGCCGTCAAAGTCCCAGTCGGCCGCGCTCCAGCCGAGGCCGCCGCTTGCGACGGGGTTTGTCCACGTAGTCTGCGTTTTTAATTCAGTAATCGACTTGCCAAGGCCTGCGGCAGTGGCGGCATCGCCTGCGACATCCTGTGCCTGCGCAGTTGAATCGTTGCCTGTGAGCATATTCTTGCGCGCGAAGTTGTTGCTGAACGTTGGCGTTACTCCGCCGTTTGACCTGCCGCCAAATAT
>JAIRPM010000157.1 GCA_031257075.1 Spirochaetaceae bacterium | reverse complement strand
AAAATTCAACAACTATCAAAGTTGACGCCATAATGTACGGCAGCGGCTCCTTCGCTGCCGGCAGAAAGTTAATCATAACAGGAGAGTTAGAGTAATTGGCGTAATGTGTGTTGGGGGGGGCCCCAACACACATTGCCGTCATTTCTTTTTTATCTTTTCATGATAAAAATACATTCTGTACTCAATGTTGTTATCTTCACAATATGCTGTTATCTCTTTTTCTAACAGATTCCAAAAAGAAGTATTGCCTTTTATATATATCTCTTTGTAGTACTTATACAGATGATTGTACTTTTGTTCAATCATTGATAACACCCTGAATTTATATCCCGCCCGCAGATTTAAATTTTCAAAGCCATAATAATCAACAAAATCTTTTGTGCGCTCTATGATTTTTTTATAATCCGATAAAAACGGAAACATGGGCGACATAAACAGCCAGTTTTTTATGCCATGTTCCCTTAGCGTTTTCAGAACATTGATTCGCCCCTCCACTGTTGATGCCGCCGGTTCAATACGTTTTCTAAAACTATCATCAACAGTATTAAGGCTCACGCCTACTTCTATGTTTTTGAATTGCTTAAACAGCGGTATATCACGGAGTACATTTTTTGATTTTGTCAGAATTCCTACATTGCAGTTGCTGTTTTTTAGCGCTTCCAGAATCTGCTGTGTTTTTTTGTACGTTATTTCATAGGGATTGTAGGGGTCGGTTACGGAACTTATTGTAATGCTTTTGTTTTCTATATCTTTTGGAAGTTTTATTTTGTCAAATATTTTTATATCAATAAAATCGCCCCATGCTTCATAGTGGTTGGTAAACCGCCTCATAAATTCGGCATAGCAATATATACATTTATGCGGGCATCCTATGTATGCGTTTGCTACATAATCTGCCACAGGCAATTTTGATTTTGTTATCGCGCTTTTTGATAGTACCTCTTTTAGTATCATAATGTAACTCCAGCGTTTTTTACAATTCTATTTTCTTGTAACTGCCGGCCGCTTTCTCCCGGCAGTAGGCTTCTGAAACAAAAAAATTCTGTTCCGCCAAAAACCGGATGACATTCTTGAAAAATTCCGGCAAAAACCGCAGACAAAAACCGCAGCCGGCGCGTATGGAGGATGGCGTAGGCATAACGCGGACATCAACTTTTTTCTCTACAAGCGCTTGTTCCGCCATAATGGCTTGCGCTACGTTTTCAAAACAAACAATAATTTCTTCGCAGTCCGTCATCTAACCGCTCCGCCGGAACAAAAAACCGGCAGTCCTTTTAAAAATAAACTTAAAAACCCGTGTAGTGTTCGGAAGGGTAGTGTCAGTAAACCGCCCATGATTTTACGGCATTTTTGAAGGCTTGCGCGGAAGCGCGGATGGCGGTTTCCTGAACGCAATAGGCAAAGCGCGCATAACCCGGAGCGCCAAAAGCGGAACCGGGCACTGCCAAAATCAGATGTTTTTTTAAGTGTTCACAAAAAAGCGCATCGTCCCCAACGCTGTTTTTGCCGCACGGCACACGGGCAAAAATGTAAAAAGCGCCCTCCGGTTCGATATACGTAATACCCGCGCCGTTAAGTACTTCCATAAACGCTTGCCGGCGGGATGTGTAAACTTCAAGCATGTCATCGCGGGAAAGGGCATCCTGCCGTTCAAAAAAAGCGGCCAGCGCCCTCTGCATAAGCGCGGGCGCGTTCACAAAACCTAGTATGCGGGTTGCATAAATAAAGCCGGCAAGCAGATTTTGTTTGTCATCAATGCCCGGCGCAGCAGCAATATACCCAATACGTTCACCGGGCAGCGAAAGGTTTTTGGAAAAGGAACTAACAACAATGGCATGAGGATAGGCCGAAAGAACCGGCGGCACCGCCCGGCCGCCATAAGCCAATTCACGGTAAGGCTCATCGGCGATAAGGTAGGGGAAACGGCCTGAACGAGCGCCATGCCGCAGCAGCGCGCCGGAAAGCGCCGCAAGGGTTTCGGCGCTGTAAATGCGGCCTGTCGGGTTGTTTGGGAAATTGATAAGCACGGCAGCGGTTTTTGCCGATAACGCCGCCTCTATCGCGTCAACATCAAGGCCGAAATCAGGCTTCGCGGGAATTTCCACCAGCCTGCCGCCATGGTTGTGCGCATAGTGCCGGTATTCCATAAAAAAAGGCTTGCTGACAATAACTTCATCACCGGGATTCAAAATAGTTTTGAAGACAACATTAAGCGCCCCCGCCGCGCCGCATGCCATCACTATATCGCCGCCGCCAAGAGAAACGCCCTGGTCACAGCTCACCTTGCGGGCTATCGCTTCCCGTGTCGTAAAGTAACCGGCATTGGGCATATAACTGTGAGCGCCGGCGGCCGGTTTTGCGGTGAGCGCCTTTAATGTCTCTAAAAAGGCTGCGGGCGGGTCTCTGTCGGGATTGCCAAGTGAAAAATCAAAAACATTCTCCGCGCCATGCGCCGCCTTTAACGACAACCCTTCTTCAAACATCTTTCGAATCATCGAAGAACCGGCAAGAGAATTCTGTATTGATTGAGATATGGGCATACCTACACACCTCCGGCTTCATTCCACGGCATGAAGAGAAACCGTATGCGGGCACTAATTAAAGAGATTATTCGGCCAGTATCTTTAAGACTTCTTCGGCAGATGCGGCTTTCAGGATTTCGGCGCGTTTTTCAGAACTCTTGAAGAGCAGGCTGATTTCCGCCAAAAACTGCAAGTGCGGGCCGGTTTTTTCAAGCGGCGAGAGCGTCATAATAAAAATCCGGCAAGGTTCGCCATCCAGTGAATCAAAATCCACCGGCGCATCCGAGATACCAATACAGGCAACAAGGTCAGAAACAGTGCTGGTTTTACCATGAGGAATGCCTATACCGTGTTTCATGCCTGTTGACATCTTATTTTCGCGCTCCATTATTGCATTAAGGGCGGAAGTTCTGTCGGTTATTTTACCGCCAGAAACGAGCACGTCCAGCAGTTCGCTAATGATAGCGTCTTTTGTTGTCCCTTTAAGATGAAGGGCAATCGTCTCTTTTGAGAGCAAAGTTTTCAAATTCATAGTTGCAGTATAGCAGGAAGAAACAAAACTTGTCAATACGGCTGTAGACAAGGCCGGCAATTCTCAATTTAGCGCGGTGTTGCGCTAAAAGCGCTAACCGGCTTATAATACGGCAAGATGAGGCAATGCATGGATGCCGATAATCTGCACAAACGCTTAAGCAGAATTGCCGGGCAGGTTAAGGCGATAGACAAGATGATTGACGAGGATATACCCTGCGAGGACATACTCATTCAGATAAACGCGGTCAAAAAAGCAATGCACAAAGCCGGTCAGGTCGTTTTGGAAGGGCACTTGAACCATTGCGTCAAAGAAGGCATTGAACACGGAAACGCCGGCAAAACCATCGCCGATTTCGCAAAAGCAATAGAACATTTTTCCAGAATCTAACCTATCCTCTTGACGGCAATATACCCTATGGGGTATATTGCTTTTATACATATACTGTTAGGGGTATATGTATAAGGAGAAGGATTTATGATGGATTTTTTCAAGGACGAGGGCAAACGGACGCTGCTTTTTATGGGTATTTCGCTGATTTCCCTTGTGGTAAGTTTTTTTAACAGCGGGAATTTGCCTTTTAATCCCGCATGGGCTGCCATAGTTCTCTGCGGTTTCCCGATTGTCAAAGGGGCTGCCATCGGGCTTGTAACCGAATTCGACATAAAGGCGGATGTGCTTGTTTCCATAGCCCTCATCGCCTCATGTTTTACCGGTGAAATTTTTGCCGCCGGTGAAATTGCCTTTATCATGACTATCGGCGCGTACCTTGAACAGCGGACGGTGGCAAAAGCCCGCGCCGGCATCGAGCGGCTTGTACATCTGACACCAAGCATGGCGCGTGTTTTGCGGGACGGCGCGGAAGTGGTAGTTCCGGCGGAAGAAATAAAAGCCGGCGATACGCTGCGTGTTCTGGCGGGAGAAACCATCCCGGCAGACGGCATTATCATAAAAGGCAAAAGTTCAATAGACCAGTCGGTAATGACAGGCGAATCCATGCCGGTTGATAAAAGCGAAGGGGACGAAGTGTTAAGCGGCACGGTAAATCAATTCGGCGCATTCGATATGTCGGCACAGAAAACCGGCGAGGACAGTTCCCTGCGGCGCATGATACGGCTTGTTGAACAGGCAGATGCCGGCAAGGCAAAAATTGTCGGGCTTGCCGACCGGTGGGCTACATGGATTGTCGTCATTGCCGTGACATCCGCCGGCGTTACCTGGTTTGTAACCGGGGAAATTATCCGCGCCGTTACGATTCTGGTAGTCTTCTGCCCCTGCGCGTTGGTGCTGGCAACGCCTACCGCGATAATGGCGGGAATAGGCAACGCGGCAAAATACGGCATTCTGGTAAGCCGGGGAGACGCTCTTGAACGGCTGTCGAAAATAAAGCGTATCGCCTTTGATAAAACCGGCACGCTCACTTATGGAAAACCGGTTGTTACCAAAATAATTTCTTTTTCGTGCGCCGAAACTGAACTTTTGGAAAAAGCGGCGGCGGCTGAATTGCGCTCCGAACATCCCCTTGGAAAAGCGATAGCGGCGCATTACAAAAAAACATGCGGCAACCCTCCAATCGAGCCGGAACAGTTTGAACTGATACCGGGACGGGGGGTTTGCGCGGTTGTAAACGGGGAACGCATAATTGCCGGAAACGAGGCGTTTCTTGACGAAAACCGCCTTGCGCTGCCGCCGCGTATTGTTGAAGAAGCAAACCGCGT
>JAIRPM010000150.1 GCA_031257075.1 Spirochaetaceae bacterium | reverse complement strand
TGCCGAACTGCCCAATGAGCCGGACGACATAGAAGACCTTGAGTCTGCCGGTGAATTAGAGCCTTTGGAAGAAGACGAAAACGCCGGGCTGGCGTTTGCATGCGCGGGCGCGCCGCTTGCGGATACCGGCATACATGCGCGAAAAACCGTTTTTACCGAAAATACGGCATGGGCTGAACTTGAAAAACAGGACAGGAAACGGCAGATTGAAACGGCGCGAGAAGAATTGGCCGGCGCGATAATGAAGGGCATCCGGACGCGGCGTGAAACAGAAAAAGCGGAAGCGGCCTATGATACCTTGCCGGAAATCCTTGAAAACGACCCTATGCCTGAAATGGCCGGAGATAACGGGCATTCAAACACGGCGGACACGGATTCCTCCCCGCTTGCTTACGGAATACTCGAAGCGGACAGCGGCGCTGAAGAAGAAATTCCTGAATTGCTTGAGGCGCTGGAAGAATCCGAGGCGGCCGGTCAGTCTGAACTCGAACTGGCGCGGATGGATTACGGCACATGGATTCCGGACAGCCTGCCGCCGCCGGAATCCCCTGCCGAAACACCGCCATCTTCAGATAGTGCCCCCCCCCCATCCGGCAGCCTGCCCACTGACAAACCGGCAGTAGAGACACCGCCATTCGCCCAAAATCTGCCGCCGCTCAATGAACTTGCAACGGTACCATTTGAAGAAGCGGACATTCCTGATGAGTATTACGATGTTGAAGAATTCGAAGAAGTTACCGAAGAGGATATGGCCAACGCCGCGTTCAAACCTATCGACGGGCCTATTTATACCTTTGAAACCCCTCACAAAGGCACGGATATAAACGAAATTGCCAAAGAAATTGATACCGCTCCCCTGCCGGAACAAACAGATAATTCGGCGTTCTTTGATGACAAATTTGATATGGATGTTACTTCGCCGGTGGATTATATGTTTGCCAAAGACATAGTTCCCGCAAAAGAAAAAGTCAGCGCAAAACTGAATCAGCCTGACGATACCATCATTACTGAAAAAGACGGCGTTAATTATATCCGTACCGGTATGCTAAAAAACGCGTATGGCGGCGTAGAAGTTGACCTGCGTTTCAAAAGCCTTGTCGATGATGTGCTTTCATAAAAAAGCGTCGTCAGAAAAAGCGCGCCGGATTTCGCCCCCTTTGAAAATAAAAATCGCTTCAAAGCCGGGAAATTCTTTTAACAATGTTAAGCCCGCGGTATAACCAAGCGCAAATACCGAGGTGGACAGGGCATCCGCAAACATTGACGCGGACGGCCTGCCCTCAAGGCTTCCGGCAATAGTTACCGATTGCAATTCATTGTCTACCGGAAAGCCATCCTTCATTGAAAGAATATGGTGATAACGCTTACCGCCTTGTTCGAAAAACCGTTCATAAGTCCCGCTTGTTACCAGTGTCGTGTTCCTGCATGGAATTATCATCGAATAAATGCCCCGTTTCTCGGCGGGATTCTGAATGCCAATGTGCCATGGCGCTTCCTTGCCGGGGAGTATGCCGGTTTGTTTGCCGCCTAGAACTGTGATATTTCCGCCTAAATCAATAATAGCCCGCTTAACCCCTTTCTCACGGAGTATACGGGCGGCTTCATCCGCCGCATAACCTTTCACGATCGCGCCCAAATCAAGAGCCATGCCGGCTTTTGCAAGAAAAACGGTGCCCATTTCGTCATCAATATGAAGTTCATGGAAATCAAGCAAGGGAAGCGCCGCATCAATTTCCGCGGGCGCTGGGACACGTTCATTCTCAGTTCCTATGCCCCAAAGGCTAACAAGAGGCCCGATGCATGGGTTGAACGCGCCGCCGGAATGTTCCGCAAAGAGGCGCGCCGTTTTTAGAACAAAGAGTGTTTCGGCGCTTACCTGCGTGGGCGCGATGCCGGCCAGCCGGTTTATGCGGTTAATATCGCTTCCGTCGATAGAAGGACTAAAAACGCGCTCAATTTCGTTAATGCGCTCAAAAACAAGCGATAGCGCCGACAGCGCCGACAGCGCGCCGCCTCAATCGTATACTCTGACGGAACAAACTGTCCCCAAAGCAAAACCCGCTTTTGACAGAGGGCGTGACGGGACACAAGAAAACAAAGCAAGGCTTGTGCCGGCGCACAACCACAGATGGAAAAGAAATTTTTGTAAACAGCGCATTTTTGCAGGTAAAGAATAGCACAAAACCGCTGGAAATGAGAATTGTTCTTAAAAACGCCGTTGCCTATTCCTTGTTTCACAAAGAAATAGGCCGCCCTTGCGGACGGCCTAAGCAACCTTCAGTTGCAACGCTCCCCCGGACAGGCTTGAACTGCCGACCCAGTGGTTAACAGCCACTTGCTCTGCCAACTGAGCTACAGGGGAATAACAATGTCAAAATAAAACATCTTTTCAAAAATGTCTACCCCCCTGTTCGTTTGCGGCCATTGGAAAACAATAGGGCTCAACGGACAGGGTTTTGACAGAGGTATTAGGCCGCTGCGCCTAGTTCAAAACCTGCTTCTTTGACAGCGGATTTGAGCGCGTCAAGAGGCGTAGTATCCGCATGGTCAATAACGGCGTTTTTGGCTTTCAGGCTGACTTTGGCTTTTTTTACGCCATTTACCTCTAGCAATGCCTGTGTAACCGCTTTTACGCAATGTTCGCAGGACATACCTTCAATCATTAAAGTTGTTTTCATATCTATTTTCCTTTATTTAAGAGGCAACCGTAAAACCAACATGGTTTTGCGCCAAGCCCTAAATACAAAAAATTATCCAGGATGGCCGGGCAATCCAGATTCAATCTGTTGTCCGGCCTTTTCCTTAGCCTACCTCTTGTAGTGCGGAGTTTCCAGTTTGGATTCACCGCGGAGTACATCGAACCATAATTCCTTACCGGCCTTTTCGCGGAGGGCTTTGTAGAAACCGGCTATATCTTTGACCGGTTCTCCGTTGAGCATAGTAATGACATCGTTCCGTTGTAAACCCATTACGGCGGCGGGAGTTTTATCTATAGGCTGAAGGGCAAGTACGCCCGCCGTTGTTTTAGCAATTTTTAACTCCTCACGGATTTTATCGGTAAGCGGGAGAATCATCACGCCGGGCCAAAGTTTGGCGTTGTCGGATGCCACATCGTTGGTACGTTCATCAATTTTTACTTTTAGTTCTACCGCCGCGCCGCCGCGCACTACAGTGAAGGTGTGCTGGCTGCCCACTACAAGGTCGCCGACCGAAAGTTGAAGTTGCTGGACACCGCGTACGTCTTTGCCGTCCAGTTTGGTGATAAAGTCGCCGGGCAAAATCCCGCCCTTGTCTGCCGGCGAACCTTGGAAGACCATTGAAGCAAGCGCGCCTTGCCTGCCGTTTACGCCGAGTGCCGATTTGATATCGTTGTCCGCTTCGGCAAGCGACACGCCGAGCCAGCCGTAGGTGATTTCGCCTTTGTTGATAAATTCGCCTATTGTACGTTTGGCGTTATTTATTGGAATGGCAAAGCCCAAACCAACCGAGCCGCCGCCGTTGTTAGAGGCTATCCATGTATTGATGCCGATAACTTCGCCCCGTATGTTTACGAGCGCCCCGCCGGAATTGCCCTGATTTATCGAAGCGTCTGTCTGCAAAAAGTCGTTAATGTTGCCGCCGGGGCCATTGGTGCGCCCCACCGCGCTGATTATGCCCATCGTTACGCTAGACATAAAGCCGAGCGGGTTGCCTACCGCGATAGCCCAGTCGCCCGTTTTAACATCATCGCTGTCACCGAGTTCCGCTACCGGATGTTTATCCTGCGTGGTAAACGATACCATTGCCAAATCTTTGCGCTCATCTTGACCGACAAGTTTAGCAGGGTAACTACGCTCACCATACGCCTCAATTTCAATTTCATCAGCGTCTTTTACAACATGGTAATTGGTGAGTACATAGTACATGTTTGTCTTGCTGTCTGTTTGAACGATGATACCGCTGCCCAAACCTTGTGAGCGGTATTCGCGTTCCCCGCGCCTGCCCGGGCCTTCGCCATCCTGCGGGCCGAAAAAGAATTCCCATGGAATTCCGTTGGGAAGTTGCTGCCGGCGTGTTGTACTGGTCTTCAATTCCACCACCGAAGGCTGTACTTTGTCCGCGACCGCCTTGAACGCTATTTGCAGATTTTGCGCCACTTCGAGCGAATTTTTAGGTACGGGTGCCGCTTCTTGCGCCTGCGCCGTCTTTCCTTGTGAAAACAGCCCTGTTCCTTTTGCCGAACATGAAAACGACAAAAACGCGAGCGAAAACCCAAAGAGCGCCCCCAACAGCACCAAATTGAAAATAAAAAATTTCTTCGAAGATAGATGTTTTATCAAACCCATACGCCTTACTCCTTACATAAGTTAGCGCCTGTCTCTAATGTGGCTGCATTATAGGCAAACTCTAACTAAGACTTTATCAAAAAACCGCGCAGCAGGGAAGGTGGTTACACCAGATACCGCATTGACTGCCGCCCGCTTTCAAGGGCATAATAGGCTATGGAAAAAAGAACGCAACTGTACGAAGGTAAAGCCAAAAAGATTTTTGCCACAGATAAGCCTGATTACTTTATTGTCGAATATAAAGATGATGCCACAGCGGGAAACGGCGCCAAACGCGGTTCCATAGCCGGGAAAGGCGAAATCAACAACCGCGTTACCAATCATCTTATGCGCCTGCTGGAAAAAGAGGGTGTTCCGACCCACTATGTCAAAGAATTGTCGCCCATTGAAACGCTGGTAAAAGTAGTTAAAATCATTCCATTGGAAGTCATTGTGCGCAATATTGCGGCAGGCAGCCTTGCTAAACGGCTGGGGCTGCCGGAAGGCGCCGCCCTTAAAAAAACTGTGCTGGAATACTGCTATAAAGATGACGCGCTTGGCGACCCTATGGTAAACAACTACCATATTGCCGCAATGGGTTGGGCGGGAGAAGATGAACTTGCGGTTATTGCGGGCTATTCTTTTACCATAAACACAATTTTATCCAATTATCTCAAAGATTTAGGGATTGTACTTATCGATTTCAAATTGGAATTCGGGAAAACGCCTTCCGGCGCGATAATTTTGGCCGATGAAATTTCCCCTGATACATGCCGTTTTTGGGACAGCAAAACCGGCGAAAAACTTGACAAAGACCGTTTCCGCCGTGATATGGGCGGCGTAGAAGAAGCCTATCACGAAGTTCTAAAGCGGCTTATAGGCGCTTAAACCCGTATGCCCGCAAGCGGCACTGCAAACAGGATATGTTTTCACCCAAAAACGTTCGGAAACCTCATACCAAAGGCTACTGCCCGGTAAAGGCCGCGCCGGATACTGTACGAGGGGCTTGTCATTTTCTTTAGAATGGTTTATCATGCTGAGGGAAATATAAGATTTGAAGGCCTGTTGCGCAAATCGAAGGTTTGCGCCGGGCGGTTTTGAGGTAGATGGCTTAATGCCGGACATTTCTGAAAGTCCTAGGGAAGTAGTGATTAAATCCAATCGAAGATTTAATCAGCGTTGCCCTAGATGGTTTTTGGCGGCTGTCTATTTCTTATTATTTCCTGTTTGGAGTTACGGATTGAAACAGAGAAGTCTAATATTGTTTACAGGATGGTTGCTCGTATCGGGTCTTGCCGCGCAGGAAATGTCGGTAGAGGATTCCTACCTTCAAACTACGCAAAATATGCTCGTTATCAAGGAATACAGCAGTTCCATTGATAGAGAGCACAAACTTGCCGCTGTACGCAGTCTGGAAGAATTGATAAAAACCGGCCAAAAACCGGAAGAAGCGGGGAAAATTCTGGGGAAACTTTCACTGGAAGGCACTTTGAACAAAGAAGTGGTTCAAGGGCGTGTCATTAACAATTTTCCTGATGTTCGCGAGCGTTCATCGAGGCTTATAGGTGAATTACCCGGCCCTGAATCCATTGCCGCATTGGAACAAGTTATTATTAACGAAAAAGAGCCGGCGGTAATATCTGCCGCTATAGATTCGCTTACCAAATTGCAGGCTTTTGACAGTCGGACGCTCAACACAGTCCAGTTTATCCTTTACCAGTACAACGCGCTGGCAAATGACAGCCGGCTTGCCGGTTCCTTGCTCAATTACTACGACAAATGCCCGCCTAACGGCGCGGTTATGTCGGCGCTTTCTACTATCCGCGATAACCCGCGTTATACATCTATTGTCAAACATCGTGCCGAACAAATTTTCAAGCGCAAAGGAATGCCTAGGTAACGGTTTATGAAACGAATGGCGGGCTTGCGCGCTTCAAAATATATACCGGTTTTCCAGCGCGCCGTGCCGGCCTCTTTTACTTTTTTTCAAAAAAAGTTATACTGAGGGAGGGTTCAGTTTTGAGCGGAAAAAGCCGATATTCTAAGGGGATACTGTAGTATGGTAAAAATTCACGACTACAAGCGCATAGAGAATAGTTTTGTAAAAAAAGTTAAATCTCTCGTTGTTTTATGCGGTTACACGCTCGCAAATTGTTTCAAAGCCCTCTACAAAATCCTTAAACGGCGTTATACTATCGTTTTTGTCCCCCATTCCGAACAGAAAATCTACAATTTGCACGTTACTTTCGCTCTGCTTATACTTGTAGCGGTTGTTTTGGGCGGCATCGGCGTTTCGTTTTTTTGGCACACGGTTTCCTATCGCGCCCGTATGAGCGTTTATACCAACAAAGATGCCCAACTCAAAAATACACAGGCAAGCCTTGACCAACTGCGGGACGAGATGGCTACATTGTGGAGAGAGGCGCGAAATTTTCAATCGGCGCTTTCAGGTGTTTTCAATACGCTGGGGCTTGACCCGCTCCGTGACCCGGAAACGCAGGCAACATCCGGCGACCTTTCCTCGTTTTTTGATACTCACGAAACAGCGGATGGCCATCTCCGTGAAACGGATGAGATAAAAAACCTTGCCAACTATCTTTCACAAGTGGTCGAACCCATAAAAGAGATGGGGACGCTGCTTGATTCGCAGACGGCAATTCTTTCGGAAGTGCCTAATATATGGCCGATTAAAGGCGGAATAGGTCATATTTCAATGTTTTTTGGCGAAAACAAAGACCCTTTTTCCGGCCAGTTATATGTGCATAAAGGAATAGACCTTTCTACCTACCGGCAGGGAGACCCGATTCTGGCCACCGCCGATGGGCAGGTTGTTACGGTAGATGTTGATCCCGGCTTTGGCAATTATATCATTATCCGGCACAAACATGGCTTTTATACCCGTTATGGCCATCTGATGAAATTTGCCGTGCGTACCGGTCAGCGTGTCCAGCAGGGTGAAGTTGTCGGCTATATTGGCAACACGGGCCGTTCCACCGGCCCTCATCTTCATTACGAAGTTCATATCGGTTCCGATGTGGTTGACCCCTACAAATTTTTAAATATACGTTCAATGGCTGGGAGGGTAAACTTGAATGGTGATGGCGGCAAAAGTTAATCGTTCTGATTTTTCTATCAATACTATTATCGGCCCGGGAACAAATGTCTGGGGTGATGTAGAGGCGGCCGGGTTTACCCGCATAGACGGCGCTCTTCACGGCGACCTTGCGGTACAAGGCCGTATTGTTATTGGCGAAAAGGCATGTTTGAAAAGCAGTGTCAGCGGCACATCCGTAACGATAGGCGGCATTGTTTACGGTAACGTGATAGCAACGGACAGGCTTGTACTCCTGTCTACCGGCCTTGTTGTCGGTGATGTAATAACACGCCGTATTCAGATTGATGATGGCTGCCTTGTACATGGTAAAATCGTAGTCTGCAAAGACGAAGAAAAAATGAAAGCCGCTCTTGCGGAACATCATGATGCCGAAGGGGTGCGTCAGGCGCTCAAAAAGCGAATTTCCGCCGGAAACGATGACGCGCCGCCGGCAAGTATAACAACAGCCTCTCCGCCTCCCGTCAAGAAACAAGCGGATATACCGGCCATAAAGAAAAATCCTCAAACGCTGCTTGCTTAAAGCAACGCTGATTACAATACCGCGTTCTCAATTAAAGAACTCCTAAAACCTCCTTCTAATTCCGCCGAAATTTAATTATGCGTTTCGATAACAAAATAGATAGGGCGCGCCTTTTGAATACCGTTGCCGCCGCAGTTTGTATTTTGGGTATGGCAGCCGGCGTGTATCTTTTTTATCATAACGCGAAAAAAACAACAGCCCGGAGCGCCGGCGCTGTAGGAATTGTTTTTGCGAAACAACATAACGTTCAGCGCCGGCCGGCCGGCCGGGATGTATGGCATTATACCGGCAGAGGCGCGGCGCTTTTCTCCGGCGATACAGTGCGTACCGGTAAATTTTCTTCAGTAACTATCGAATTGAATAACGGCGATTCTTTTACCATGCGCGAAAATACCAGCGCTGCGGTTTTTTATAATGTGTCATTAGGCGGTTCTGTTAAATTACAAAACGGTGAAGTTTTGGCATCGGTGCGGAGTGGCAAGTTTTGTCTTGCGGCTAATGGCCGCAGGGTATATCCTGAAGCGGGCAGCCGTGCCGTAGTGAGGGCGCTTGCCGGTAGCGGCGATGTCGAAGCGTACAGTGCGGAAGGAACTCTGATGCTTGACAGCGGTGAAAACATCTATATTTTGAATGAAGGCGAATCAAATACAATCGGCGCGGCTGGAGCCCTGCCTTCCCTCTGGCAGCCAAAAGAAGACAGGCTTGCCCGGTAGCAAGCCTTCATTGCAAATGTCGGCTAAAGCAAGCCAGATTGCGCAATTCTTTAATTGTTAAGGACTGGGGAATCCTCGATGGGATTTAGTCAGTGCTTCCTTAAAGATGCCTTGAATTTTTTATACATATCCAACGTAAGCAGATGGTCATTTTCTGTATATGCGCCGGCAAATTTTGCTTTCTGTGCTTGTTCATATACTCTATTTATTTCGTCTGAAACAGCGGTGCCGGCCGCTTTTCCACCGGCATGTTTTTGTAAATATATACAATATTGATAGAGATATACGCATTGCCTGCGTATATTTTGGGTGAATATATATTTGATATACCACTTAAACCGGCGGTAGAGCAGCGCCAGCGCGGCAAGTATGGGAATAAGCGCTATGAACACCGTCAAAAAGATTTTTGCGGCAGTGCGCCTGCTTCTGCTCTGCATTCGCGCGGCAGGGGGGGCTGCTTTTTTTTCGCGTAAATTTGAATGGTTGTCAAGAATTTCTTTGAGCAGTCGTTCTAAAAGTTCGGAAGGAGGGCCGGCGGAAAACCGCCATTCTTCATCAGGAGCAAGTTTTTCGGTAGTAGGGTCGTATTCTATCCAGCCAAAGCCGGGAAACCATACTTCCACCCATGCGTGCGCCATATTTGCCATGACAGGATAAAAACCCAGACGCCCGGATTCATAATCAAGAAAAAATCCGACAGCAACACGGCAGGGAACACCGATAGAACGCAGCATTGACGCAAACGCAAACGCAAAATACGAACAATAGCCGCGTTTGGTGGTAAACAAAAAATAGGCAAGTTGGTCACCGTCCGGTGCTGCGCCCGGTTTTAGGCTGTAAAGGTAATCGCCATATTTAAGATAGTTGTATAATAATTGTATTTTTCCCCAATAGGTACTGTTTTCTTGTATCAGGTTATTGCTTAATGTTTTGATGCGTTCTTCAGTGGAGGTGAGCCGATTTTTATCATCACCGTATGCGGTATACCATGCAAATTCACCGGCGGTTAATCCTAATGTATCATTTTGTAATACATTGGAAACAGCATTGGAAAGGTCGCGCGCTGACGCGCCTGAAATCATACTTTGAGTTTTGTATGCGGCTTTGAATGATGACGCATTCCAGTCTTCAAAAGGCGCGGCGGAAACCGGTTCATTCATAGCAATAAACGCTTCACTGTCAATATTTACCAAATAGTATTCTTGTTCGAGCGGCACCCGTTTCAAAGGCGCGGTCGTGCCGCCGCCGGCAAATTCGGTTTTTCCCGCAGGGAGAATCCGCCTGTGCGCGGTTTCGTCTATAACATCATCGCGGGTAAAGCCGGACTTGGAGTTGTAAGCGGAAAGAACAAAACGCCGCATAAGATATGCGGCATCCTGCGGAAAAAATATATCTTCAAAAGGTATATTGTTTTGCATATCATTATTGCTGTTTTCTATTCCACCGTTTACCTGCCCGTTGTACAAATCAGATTCGCCTAATACTTCAGGTAATTCGAATTCATTTTCGTTCTGTGTATCATTTTTGCGTACAATAAATACAAGATCGTCATTCATTGTTATTTCGTTTTCAAGCGAAAGAAAAGGCGCAAAGTCAAAACTGAAAAGTTTGCTCTGCAAAAGGCCTCCGCCTTTTTCCAATTCCTGCTCGTTCAGCGGTTTGAAAAGAAGAAATCCTGCGGCAGCGGCCAAAATGAGCGGCAAAACAAAAGAAAGGGCGGATTCGGAAGGCAACGATGAACCGGCGGCAAGCACGGTGAAAATTATGGCAAGCGTTTCCAAAAAAAGGATAGCGCAAAATACAATGAGTTTGAGTGCAGGCCATTTGTATACCGTAAGCGTAGCGCTTGAAAATATAACAAACACAATACAGAGTACAATAATATCAGTTACAGCTGCGGCGCGCTGGGAATGATGAGGCATCCGCGCTATATAGGTGGTTATAGATATGTAATAAAACGGTATCAGTACGGCATATATATTATTATCATATAATAACAGCAATGAATCGAAAGGAATAAAAACATTTATATCATTATTATAAATATACTGTATATGAGCAACAATACGCAGGCCGGCAATAAAAAACCGTATTACAAAGGGAACGGCAGCTGTAATAACCAGCGCGGCAGGAGTTCTGACAGGCAGTTTTTTTAGGATAAAAGGAATGACAATTCCTTGAAAAAGAAAAACAGCAAAAAAAGCGCTATGCGCAAGTTCGCCGGCAAAAAAACGCGCTTGAAAAAGCAGCGCATAACATGCCGCCGTTCGCGCAAAAAACGCCCCTGACAGCAGTATACCGGCAGTGTTTATGCCGTTCTTATAGTACCGCATATTCGGCATAAACCCTCTCCATCCTTCCATAATACAGAACATTAGCCTCAGATGCGTATCTTATGCGTTCTGCGTTGTACGCTGTTTGAGGATATATAAATAAAAGTTGTATATGCGTGCGCGCGGCGCGGCGTGAAAAACAGGCATCCAGAGCGTTTCCTGCCGGTACGCTGCCCAAAGGACTGTTTTGCCCCGCCCTGCGGGCGCGCGGAAGCGCTATATACAAGAAAGCTGTGGTGTTTATGACTGGAAGAGAGACAGGGCAGTCTAGAGGCAGTGGTATAGGATATGCAAGTTGCTGTTCGAGCGGCAGTGATAGGGGGGGGGGGGGGATGTCTGTCGCCTCATTTCTTAGCCATACAACCTTTGCGTCCATGCCGGCCTCCTGCGCTTCGAGGGCAAGGCTTAGGGCAGCGGAACAAAGCGTATCAACTGCCGCAGCGGCCGCAGCGGGCGGAAAAAGGCCGCTGTCGCAGGCAGTGTCAAGGAGGATGGTAAGAACAGAACGCGGCGGAATTTCGTGTTCTGGAATGTGTACAAAAAGTTCGTTTATATGCCCGTATAGTTTCCAGTTGATGCGGCGCGGGTCATCACCGGGAACATAAGCACGGTGTTCGCTATGGTCTTCACTGGGCACAGGCAGGCTTTTGGCTCTGGACTTGCTGCCGCCGGCGGCAGGGCTGCGCAGTCGAAACGGTTCAGTAAGCGGACGCGGTGTAACGCAGAGCCTGACACCATTTGCCTGCCGAATGGGGAGGCTGCTGCGCCAAAAGCCTAAAGCATCGTAAATAACGAGGCTGTCTTCCGGGCCGTAGTATGCCCCGCGCGGCGGGGCGGGGCAGCCGCACACTGCGCCGAAAAAAAGCGTAGGGGGGAGTTCCCCACCTGCCTGTGCAAAGGCTTGAGAAACAAGGTTGAGCCGGTAACGGACGAGGCAGGCAGGCAGCCGGATAAGATGAAAAGGCACGCCATCAATGCGCACGGCTGGGTAACTGCCGGCCTGTACGGCGGGAATAGTCTCGGCCCGGGGAATCTGGCGCCGGTAAAAAAGTGATAGAACAAAGACAGCGACAAAGCCGTAGGCGGCACTCGAAATAAGTATGCCGCCTATCAAAAGCAAAACAGATTCTCCTTTAAGCGTGCCTATTGCAAGGGCAAACACCGCAAGGACAAAAAGAACGGCGTTTTGTTTTTGCGGTCTGGGCAGTAACGGGGCGCTTTTGCGCGGCGGCGTTTTACTTTCCATTTGGTTCATTTTGCGCCTTTGCGGGCATATTCTGGTCAGGATACTCTATCCGCGCATGGTAATGGGCAACAAGTACGCGCAAAAAAGCTTTTTTAATCACTTCAATTTCATGAAAAGTTAATTCCGAATTGACGAGTTGGCGGGATTCAATTTTTTTATCAATAAGGTCACCGGTAAATTTTTCAAGACGGGCAGCAGTTGGTTTGTCAAGAGTGCGGCAAGCCGCTTCAACAACATCGGCAAGCATCATAACCGCTGCTTCGCGGCTATGAGGGGGATGGCCCGGATAACAAAAATCTTCCTGGTTTACATTGCCTTCGCCTTCGCGTTTGAGCGCTTCAGAGTAAAACCAAGCAATCAAACTGTCTCCATGGTGGGTGCCGATAAATTCGGCCACTTCATCAGGCAGGCCGATAGCCCGCGCTTTTTCCATTCCCAGTTTCACATGACTGCGGATTACGGTGGCGGACAAGCGCGGATTCAATTCGTTATGCTTGTTGTAAATGCTCTGATTTTCAACAAAATATTCAGGTTTGTCAATTTTACCGATGTCGTGATAATACGCGCCTACACGGGCAAGAAGGGCGTTTGCCCCGATATCGCGGCATGCGCATTCGGCCAGTTTTGCTACTTCCATAGAATGGCTGTAGGTGCCCGGCGCGACACTTTCCATACGGCGTAAAAGAGGTGCTTCGGTATCCAGCAGTTCTATCAGTTTGAAGGTTGTTGCCATGTGGAGCGCCCTTTCAAAAAGGGGCAAAATTCCCAGCACTAGCGCTCCTGAAACTGCGCCGTTAAGGAGCGCCCAAAAAAGAATGGGAAGCCAGACCGGGCTGGGCGCTTTTTCGACAAGGAGTACGGCAAAAGTAGCGATAACATTGACACAGGCAACGGTAATGCCCGCCATCACTAAATCCATGCGGCGGCGTGCCCCGCGTATTACCATAGCCCCTGCCACCGATGACGATATGGCAACAATACAACCGTAAAGGTCTAGGCACCGGGTAGCTAACGCGCCGAGCGGTATAGACAACGCCATAGTCATAGCAAGCCGCATGTCTATCAATATTGAAATAAGCATAACAAACAATGCTGACGGCAGTAAAATTGATTTGGGCAAAAAGCCTTCGTAAAGCGTTATACGTGCCGCAAAGTATGCCCATGCAAAATAGGTCAGTATTATCCCGGACAGCACATAAACTTCTACGTTGGAAAGTTTGCGCCCTGTTATGTACCGTGAGCCTTGGGCGACAATGACGCAGAGTATCAAAAAACAAACAAGGGCCTGTCCGGCAAATTCAAAAGGCGCGTTACTATAGTTTCGCAAAAAAACCGCGGCGCAGATGGCAAAGACAGCAAGTATAGCCGCAATTTGCGCCGGCGGTATGCCCGCTTGCGCTACGCGCTGGCTTAAATTGGGTTTTGATTCATCTTTTTCTTTGTATTTAGCGTATTTCTTCATAAAGATTCCTTTTCGTATGCGCTGATAATTTTCTTTATCAGCGGATGGCGTACAACATCGCCCGTATTTAAATAGGAAATGTGAATTCCGTCAATTCCTTTCAAAATAGAAAGCGCCTGCAAAAGCCCCGAATCGACTCTTTTGGGCAGGTCGATTTGAGTTGTGTCTCCGGTAATAACAGCCCGTGACTTATGCCCTAACCGTGTCAGAAACATTTTCATTTGTTCCTTGGTAGTATTTTGCGCTTCATCTAGAATGATAAAAGCGTCATTGAGACTCCGGCCGCGCATATAGGCAAGCGGCGCGATTTCAATGCTGCGATTTTCTTCCATCCTGCTGATGAAGTCAAAGGGTACAAGCGCTTCCATTGCGTCATAAAGCGGGCGGAGATAGGGGTTTATTTTTTGGGCAAGGTCGCCGGGAAGATAGCCGAGACTTTCCCCCGCTTCCACGACAGGGCGCGTCAGGATGAGTTTGCGCGCCTTTTTGTTCATTACCTGCGAAAGCGCCATTGCTATCGCAAGGTAAGTTTTGCCGGTGCCGGCCGGCCCTACGCAAAAAGTGATATCCGCGGTACGCATCCCTCGTACATATTCCGCCTGACCCGGCCCGCGCGGATAAACTTTGCTAAAGCCATGCGGCACAGTGATAAGATTTTCGCGGATGGGGGTTTCGCGTCCGGTGCCGCTAAAACAGGCAAGAACGGAACGGACGTATTCCTCGTCCGGTGTTTCACCAGACGAGGCCGCGGCTTTGAGATTTTCCATCACATAATTGAAACGCTGCCGGCTGTCGTTGTCCAATCCTGGTGTTTCGATTTCGTTACCGCGGACAGTGATAGGGCTGCCGAGAGCGTTTTCCAAGGCTTTCAAATTCGCGTCATTGGTTCCGCAAACCGCCTGCAACAGCGCGGTGTCGATGCTTATAGAAATAGATTTTTCTCCATTACATACATGATGCGCCTCTATTCTAACTTTTGGCGGGTATTGCGGCAAGAGCGGAAAATCATCTATCATAACCAGGGGAGGGTTTATGTTTCAAAAATCAAAACAGTTTTCTCTCAAAAAACGAATACCGTTCCCGGCATTCGTTCTAATGGTGAGCGCCGCAGCGGCGCTGGCGCAGGATGCGGCCCTTGATGGCACGGATATGGACGTGCTGCATGCAAACGAAGCGTTCCGCATAGGGCTCGAAGCCTATAACCGCTATAACTATAATGAGGCTATCCTTGAATTTGAAAACGCATTGAGATACCGTCCGGGAGAAGGGCTTATCCTTGACCATCTGGGAAAAGCCTATTACCGCTCCGGTATAGAAGAGGTTGCCTTGCGCCAATGGCAGGCTGCCGCGGAAGCCTATGGCCCGGAAGAACCGGAAAGCCTGCTCATCAACAACCGGATTGAAGTGGTGCGCAACCGCCGCAGCCTCTTTCCCCTTATGAATGACAACCCCCGTTATATCGAAATAGGCCGCTTCCCGGGGAAGGGCGGCAACACCACCTACTTTAGTCAGCCTTCCGCTATCCTTGATGCCGATAACGGCAGCGTTTGGGTAGTGGCCTACGGTTCTAACGAAATTGTCCGTTTAGATGTGAACGGGGTCATCCACGAACGCCGGCGCGGGCCGTTTGCCGGTTTTGACCGCCCCTATGATATAGCGCGCGGCATAGACGGCAGGCTCTACGTTTCTGAGTTCCGGGGCGGCAGAATAAGCGTGCTTTCCAGCGATGGGGATTGGCTTTCGTACATCGGGTCAAAAGGGCTGCATGATGGTAACTTGCTGGGCCCGGCAAATTTGGCCGTTGACGAAGAAGGGTATGTTTATGTTGTGGATTATGGCAATCGCCGCATCTGTAAATTTGACCCGGATGGCGTATTTATCACCGCTTTTGGAAAAAAAAATGACAGTTTCCAAGGGTTTGTTTCACCCACCGGCATAGCCGTGCTGGATAGCGTTGTCTATGTGGCGGACGGCATTACCGCCACTGTTAATATGTTTGACCGTAACGGGCTTTTTTTAGGCGAACTTTTGGACGAAGGCTTAACCGCGCCGGAAAGCCTGAAAGCAAGTGCCGGAGGCAGTCTTCTGATAGCGGATTCCAAGCGTGTCGTACTTGTTGACCCTCAGACCTCTATAGTCCGGGAACTCACCCCCGCCGGCAATTCCCGTGTCCGGCTGCTCGGCGCGCATGCAAACACTAACGGCAGTATTCTTGCCGCTGATTTTAACGGCAATGAAGTAACGGTGCTGTCGGCTATGGATACCGTTGCCGGCGGCCTTTTTGTACAGATAGAGCGCATTGTCAGCAACGAATTTCCGCGTTTAACTGTAGAATTGTCCGTACATGACCGTCTTCGCAATCCTATTGCCGGGCTTAATGAACACAATTTCCTTTTAACTGAACATGGCCAGCCGGTCGCGGAGCAAACCTTTCTGGGTTATGGTGCCGGGTCTATAGCCGGCACGGAGACCGGCAGCGCCGATAGGGCGGATATTTCTGTTGTTTTTGAACGCTCGCCGGAAACCTATGAACTCCAAGCAGACTTGCAAACCGCGCTGCGTGATATTGCCGGCGCGCTCTACAGCGGTACTCCCGCGGGACGCATTGTATCTATTGTTTCGGCAGGGCCGATGGCGGTGAGCGAACGTTTTTCCCCGCAAAATCCCGCATCATTGGCTGCGGCGGCAGTGGAAGGCGTTTATTCAGGCGGCTGGCGTTTCGATATGGCTCTAAGGCTGGCGGCAGGCCATCTGTTACCGCTTTCCAAAAAACGGGCGGTTATATTCGTAACATCCGGGGGATTGGGTAATACCGCTTATGAAGAATTCAGCCTTTCCCAATTGGCCGCATACCTTGCCAACAACGGTATTATGTTTTATGCGGTACTTGTGGGCGATGGAGAGCCGTCCGGCGAATTGAACTATATCTGCGGCGAAACCGGCGGTCAAATTTTGCGCCTCTACCGGCAACAGGGCATAGGTTCCGCAATCCGCGCCATTGCCGAAAAGCCCATAGGCGTTTATGTGTTTACCTACCTATCCGGCCTACAAACAGACTTTGGCAGGGCATTTCTTCCTATTGAAGCGGAAGTTTACCTGCTGGAAAATTCGGGGCGCGATGCGGCCGGCTATTTTGCGCCGCTGGATTAGTATGCGGGGTTGCCCCTGTCCAGCCTTCCGCCTATAATGCCCCTATGAATATACAAGAAGCGGCGGCGCGATGCGCGGCAGGCGGTACTTTAACCCGCGCCGAAGCATTAGAGGTGCTGGCGCTGCCGGATGAAGCGCTGCCGGAACTTTTGAACGCGGTATTTATCATACGAAAAAAATTCAAAGGGTTAAGTGTTGGAATTCAATTGTTGACCAATGCCCGCAGTGGAAATTGTTCGCAAAATTGCGCCTATTGCGCTCAGGCGCGCGATTCAACGGCATCCATAGAAAAATATAATTTTATTCCTTACGAAACAGCGGCGGCGCACGGGGCATTAGCCTTTGAAAAAAATCTTGCCCGTCATTGTATCGGATTGAGCGGAATACGCTTTAGCGATGCCGAAATCGAATCGTTATGTGAATATATACGCGCCTTGAAAAAGCAATCGCCGGTTTCTATCTGCTGTTCTATTGGATTTTTAACCCGTCACCAGGCGGTTATGCTGAAAGAAGCGGGGCTGGACCGCGTTAATCATAATTTGAATACAAGCCGTTCGTATTACCCAACAATTTGCACAACGCATACTTACGATGAACGCATAGCCAATATCAAAATGCTGCAAGATACCGGTTTTGAAATTTGCTGCGGCGGTATTGCCGGTATGGGGGAAAGCGCCGAAGATTTGGTTGATATGTTTTTTGATATACAAAGCATCGCGCCCAATTCCGTGCCGGTAAATTTTCTTATTCCGCTCAAAGGGACAGGAAAAGAGAACGCCGCCGCGCCCCTTCTCCCGGAATATTGCTTGAAAGTACTTTGCCTTGCCCGCTTGCTGCTTCCCCGGCAGGACATTCGTTGCGCGGCGGGGCGCGAACTGTACTTAAAAGGCCGCGAAGCCGATTTGCTCAAAGCAGCCGATTCCCTGTTTGCGTCCGGCTACCTTACCGCGGGCGGTCAGAGTATTGATGACACCATCGCCGCGGTAACCGCCGCCGGTTTTGAATTCCGCATAGAACGCTAAGGCAACGCCGATTAACTCGATGCTAATCAGCGTTGCCTTTGGGGCAAGAGCCGGCTTGAACCGCCGGTTATGCAAATTTGGCTATAGGGAGGAAGGTGTCCGCCTTGAGGGCAGCCCCGCCTACGAGAGCGCCATCGATGTTCTCTTTTGCCATAAGCGCCGCCGCGTTGTCAGGTTTTACCGACCCGCCATACTGGATGAGGATTTTCGCCGCCGTATCAGCGCCGTACAATTTAGCGGCAACTTTGCGAATATGCGCATGAATCGCTTCGGCATCTTCGGGGGTTGCGGTCTTTCCCGTTCCGATAGCCCATACCGGTTCGTAGGCAATGGTAACGCGTGCTATATCGCCGGCGGATACTCCCTTTAAGCCTTCAACCGTTTGACGTTCACAAACCGCTTCCGCCTTGCCTGCTTCGCGTTCTTCCAGCAGTTCCCCCACGCATAGTATCACTTCAAAACCATGCTTAAGCGCTAAATTTACTTTTTTGTTGATAAGTAAATCGTCTTCTTTGTAGATGTGCCGCCGTTCGCTGTGTCCTAGAATTATTACCTGAACGCCAAGGTCTTTTAGTTGAAGCACGGAGACTTCGCCTGTATGAGCGCCTTGTTCTTCGCAGGCGCAATCCTGCGCGCCAAGCATAATGTTGGTACCTTTGACAATGGTGCCTACTGTTTCCAGCGCCGTGAATGAAGGGGCAACCAAGTATTTGTGTTTGCCGTCTTTCAAGTCGGTAACGAGCGCTTTTGCCAAATCGGCCGCTTCCGCGCGTGTTTTGTGCATCTTCCAGTTACCCGCAATGTAGTAAGGTCTTGACATAAAAACTCCTTAATAGTTGTTGTTAATAACCGGGCGGCCGCAAAATTTCAATACAACCTGCCCACTTTAGTATAGCGCACGGCATGATGCCGCATGAAGGGGGCGGCCGGAAACGCGGAAACAAGTACGGCGGGTATGATGGAGTTTTCCACCATACCCGCCGTTCAACACGGATATGCTTACTTGATAGCGAATGCGGGAGCGATACCCTGCTTGGTGGTTGAATTAAGCTGTGCTACAACAGTCCCGGAACTCCCGATTGCCTGAAAATAGGCACTCCTGGTGGATGATGATGTCCAATAGCATCCGTTGTTGTCAGGGTAGGTTACAACTTTCAGCCGTCTGTCATTCGAATTATAATAAGAGAAATGCATCTGATCGCTACTCTGCAAAGTTGCCTGTCCTGTTATTTCATATTCGGTAGGAAGCCACACATAGTCCTTAATCGTGCTATAGTCAAAGCCCAATAGATTGTTCCAACTGAAATTGGGATCATCGTATGGGACTTTACGCGTTATATTCCAAAATACGCTCTCAGGCACACCGGCTGCAACCAACGCTAGATAATATCGAAGCATTAAGTAGTAGCGTATTGAACTGTTCGAATAACCAGATGTATCAGCCGTGGTCGCATTCATTTTACCGGTTCCGGGCGCGTTCTTGAATTGGAATATAAGATGCGGCGTAACTGTGCCGTTGCTATTTTTACCATAATAAGGGTTTATGGCCACAATCACAAGTTGCAGTTTACCGTTCCCCACATTTGAAGGTATATTAACCTCCTCTGCTATGACGACATTGCTGTCTGTGTATTTTGCTATGAAGAGCGAGGGAAGTTCGATAAAATCCCCCATCCTGATAGTCTCCAATCCGCCGTATGGATTCACGGCATTCGCGGGCAGTGTTTTTAGATAGGCGCTGAGATGCGTGAATGTTTCGCTAACATCTGTGCTGGTTATTGTGGAAAGCTTGTAGCCCGGAGATTTCATCCCGAACTTTACCATAAGGTCATACGTGGCCTCCTGTCCTGGCACCGGCTCGTCCTGGCCGGTAGTAGGCGGGATTGTTACCGTTACGTCACAAATCGAAGATGTTTCCTGTAAAGGACTACCGGCACCGGGCTTGAACGTGGCCTGTATCTCTGCGGTTCCGTCAGCAAGTTGGGGAGTTACGGTAGCCGTATCTGAAGTTGGATCGGCAGCGGTTACCCTCGCTACACTCGTGTTCGTGCTGCTCCATTCAATTGTAGCCTGCCCGCCGGCAAGCGCCGTTTTGTAGTTCGCCGGCATGTTCAATGTTACCGTCGTTCCCGTGCCGCCGGTACTCAAATTCAGTTGGGCCGGTGTCAGCACCACGCCTGCGGCAACCGTTATCTCGCACGAGGCTTCCACTTTCTTGTCCGATTTGTATTTATACCCTTCTTTGGGCGTGCCCGTTACGGTGAGAATTGTGGTTCCGACCGCCAACGGCAGTACTTTTACTTCCAGCCCGGAGCCGTCAACTTTTGCTATCCCGTCAGGCGCGCACGCCCATTGCAGATTGCTCGCTTTTTCCAGAGCGCTGGCAATGCTTAACTTAACCGTCTCCCCCGCTGTATTGTCCACGTACAACGTCAGTTTTTTCACTGAAAGGTTCACCGTGCCTACCGTTACGGATTTGGCAGCACCGTTCGCGGTATCAGTTTCCGGCGGGTTCTCGACATTAGCCCTGCACATTATTAAGAACATAGACACAAACGCCGCACACCCGGCGCTTAAAATTCTTTGAAAAGATAAAAATTTAATACTCTAACCTCTCTCATTATTTTACAAAAAATAGGGCAATAAGTCAAATAATGCTTTATATGATGACACAGCGAGGCAAGCCCTCGGCAGCACCCAACACGGTGCCGCAGCCGTGCCTACTTGATAGCAAATGCGGGCGCAATACCCTGCTTGGTGTTTGCCTCGGGTTTCCCTACAGTCGTGGAGCCGGAACTCCCAATTGCATGAAAATTCAGACTAGACGTTGATGTCCAATAGCATCCGTTGTTGTCAGGGCCGGTTGCGACTTTTCGCCGCCTGTCATTCGAATTATAATAAGAGAAATGCGTCTGCCCGTTTTGCCCAGTTGCCTGGCCTGTTATTTCATGTTCGGTAGGAAGCCACACTTTGTCCGTTATTGTGTTATACCGAGAGAGAAATCCAAAAAGGTCGATGTATGGGACTTTACGCGTTATATTCCAAAATACGCTCTCAGGCACGCCTGCGAGACGTAACCCTAGCAGATACTCAGACGCTAAATAGTGGCGTATCGGGCTGTTCAAATAACTTATAGTCATCGCGTTTGCGGCCACATTCATTCTGCCGGTTCCGGGCACATTCTTGAATTGGAATATAAGATGCGGCGTAACTGTGCCGTTGCTATTTTTACCGTAATTAGGGTTTATGGCCACAATCACAAGTTGCAGTTTACCGTCCCCCGCATTTGAAGGTATATTAACCTCCTCCGCTATGACGACATTGCCGTCTGTGTATTCTGCTACGGAGAGCGAGGGAAGTTCGATAAAATCCCCCATTCTGATGGCATCCAATCCGCCGTATGGGTTCCTGACACTCGGGCTCAGCGTTTTTAGATAAGTACTGAGATGC
>JAIRPM010000077.1 GCA_031257075.1 Spirochaetaceae bacterium | reverse complement strand
TTTTCGGTTTGCGTGCGCGTTGTTACACGCTCGCTGCCCGGGAACACAAGCACGGGGCCGGCAAGGACAAGTTCGCCGCCCCATGCTTCCATAATGCCGGATTCCGCCTCCCGCGCCGTCCGTTCGCGGTCGCGCACGAGTCCGCCTATCATCGAAAGCGGAATTAAGAGGAGCAGCACGAGCGCCGCGATAACGAGCGCCTTAAATGTGTATCCCTTTGTAAATTTTTTGAACGACTCTTTTTTTTCGGTATTCATAAAAACCCCTTGCAAAGAGAAGTATAGTGCCGCCGCGCCGCGCCCTCAATATGCTGCATGCTTTTGCGTTTTATTCAAGTATCCTGACAGCATCGCCATCGGAAAGGAAATTTTGCCCGGAAATGACAACGATTTCGCCGCTTTTGAGGCCGCTGCTTACTTCAATCAATGTTTCGTTTTCCATGCCTGTTGCGATTTCACGGCGGCGGGCGACAGGCGCATTACCGGTATTGTCAATTACAAAAACTATCCACGTCCCGTAGGTGTTTATCACCGCTTCGCGGGGCAGTACAGGAATGTTTGAACGGGAGGCTGTTACCAGGCTAATGGTTGCGAACATACCGCTTTTGATACGGGGGTCGGGTTTTACAAAAACCAGTTTAATATGAAGCGTGCGGCTTGCGGGGTTAATTATGGGGCTTGTTTCGCTAATTTTAGCCTGAAACACTTCATTCGGCAGGGAATCTAAGGAAATTTCAGCGCTAAGCCCTGTGCGCATTGCTTGCGAAAAGCGCTCCGGGACAAAAGTTTCTACCACTAGGCTGGAAAGATCGCCGACAACGGCTATTGCCTGCGACGCGGTTATCTGGTCGCCCATGTTGTAGGGAAGTTGCAGAAGCGTCCCGTTTATAGTGGAGCGGACGGGACTGGTCTGGTATATTTCACCCGGGCGGGAAGGGTCAATGACGGCAATTATCTGCCCTTGCCGGACGCGCTCTCCGATACGCACCGGCTGCTGTGTAATTTTGCCGCCGGTAATAGGGTAAATTTGCACTTGCCGTAACGCCTGAACGTCGCCGTTTACAACAATGGTATTTTCGAGGCTGCCCAATGCTACCGTTTGTGTGCGCACCGTTATTCTCGAAGGCCGCCCGCCGGCCTGAGCGCCGTTTTGCGCGGCTCCCTGGGCGCTTCGCCCGGAACCCGGAGCGGCAGCATTTTGCCCGGCTCCTGGAGCGCCCCGTCCGCCGGCCTGAGCGCCGTTTTGCCCGGAACCGCCGCTTCGTCCGCCGGCCTGAGCGGCAGGTTGCCCGGAACTTGGAGCGCCGCTTTGCATGGAACCTGGAGCGCCGCTTGGTCCGGCTCCCGGGGCGCTACCCGGCGCAAATCCTGAACTCTGCTGGTTCCTGCTTTCAGAACGGCGTGATACCAGCGTCCATCCTATCAGCATAACAAAAACTGCTATCAGTATAACAACAACAGCCTGCGCAAATAGATTAGGTTTATCCTTTTTATTCACATAGATAAAACAATAAAAAACGTTTGTCGGTTACGTGTTTGTTTTCCGGGCGGCATTTTCTATCCGAAGCGCCCCTCAATGTACGATGCGGTACGGCTGTCCAGCGGATTACCGAATAATTGGGCGGTGGCGCTGTGTTCCACAACTTCACCATGTAGAAAAAACGCCGTATTATCGCTTATGCGGGAAGCCTGTTGCATATTATGGGTAACAATTACGATGGTGTAATCGCGGCGTAACTCAATGAGGAGTTCTTCGATTTTACCGGTAGAGATAGGGTCTAGGGCGCTGGTTGGTTCATCGAGGAGCAGCGCTTCCGGCGAAACGGCTAAGGCGCGGGCGATACACAACCGTTGCTGCTGGCCGCCCGACAAACCCAGCGCGGATTTTTTTAGCCGGTCTTTTACCTCATCCCATATAGCCGCGCTGCGCAGCGAGCGTTCAACAAGGGCATTCAATTCGGCGCGGGCGGTAACGCCATGTGTGCGCGGGCCGAACGCGATATTATCGTAGACGCTCATTGGAAAAGGATTCGGTTTTTGAAACACCATGCCGACACGTTTGCGCAGCAGGTTGATGTCGATATTACCGTAAATATCCTCACCAAAAAGCCGTACAAAACCTTTGATACGGCAGCCTTCAACCAAATCGTTCATCCGGTTCAGCGTGCGCAGCAGGGTGCTTTTCCCGCAGCCGGATGGCCCGATAAACGCGGTAATATGGCGCTCTTCCAGGTAGAGGTATACTTTTTTAAGCGCCTGAAATTCACCGTAGTATAAATTTAAATTTTCAATATCAAAACAATTCATATAAAAGCCCTTCAATAGTGGTGCCGGTCATTTTACCTGCTTGCGCCGTGTCCTACATATCTTGCCAAAGCGCCGGCTGCGGTGTTTATTCCCAGAACGAGGAATAAAAGCACCGCCGCTGTAGCATAGGCCTCGCCGGTATGCAGCCCCTCACTTGAAAGCGCGTATACATGTACTGGCAAGGTGCGCGCTGATTGAAGCAGGTTTGCCGGAATTTGCGCCACAGTTCCCGCCGTGTAGATGAGCGCTGCGGTCTCACCCACGATGCGGCCTATCGACAAGATGACACCGGCAAGAATGCCCGGCGCGGCGGCAGGGAGTACAACAGTGAAAACCGTACGCAGCCGCCCGGCACCCAGACTGAAAGAACCGAGCCGCCAATCGTCCGGGACTGCTCGCAGCGCTTCTTCGGTAGAACGGAGAATAAGCGGCAATATCATCAGCGCAAGCGTGAAACTGCCGGCAAGCACCGAAAAACCCAAGCCCAAAAAATTGACAAAAAAGAGCATGCCGAAAAGGCCGTATACTACGGACGGTATGCCGGCAAGTGTTTCCGCCGTTAACCGCACAAGGCTTGCCAACCGGTCAACAAAGCCCGCGAGCCGGCCTTTGACTACGGCAAAAGGGCTTGCAAACGCATAAATATACGCCCCAATTTTTTTGCGGCGGTGAGTGTGAATGCGCAGTACCGGTTTGGTGCGGCGCATCGCGCCTTTGCGGGTATATTCAACAAGCCAGATAGCGGCAAAGATCCCGAGCGGTGCCGCGATAGCGAGGGAAAGCAGCGTTACAATCAGGGTCGAAACAAGAGCGGGTACCAGCGAAACATTTTCACTGGTGTAGACCGCGGCGAAAAGGCCGGGCCGTATATTGGGGATGCCTTTGACAAGGATAAAACCTGTAATGTACAAAATCACCGCCCCGCTTAACGCCGCGGCCAGCAGTACGCCGGCGCGGAGTAAATTTTCCAAAATTCTTCTCTTCATACCTCAACTATAAAATTGGTATATATATCTTTTGGGGCGCTTGTGTAAAATGCAGGTAAAATTTAAAAGGCGGCGGCAGAAAAAGCCGAAAAAAGGGTTATGCCCCAAACCGAAAGAGCAAATTTCGGAGCATAACCCAAAGAGAGAAATTCTATCCCTTTACAGACCCGGCGGTAATGCCGTTGATGATATATTTTTGGGCTGAGAAGTAGAAAACGATAATCGGGATAACGGCCATAATGATATTTGCCATCATGTAACCCATGTCGATAGAACCGTAACCACCGCGCAGGTACTGTACCGCTATCGGTATGGTACGGTATTCGGAGCCGATAAGCAGGTTGGGCAGCAGAAAGTCGTTCCAAATCCACATTGCGTTGATGATGGCTACCGTTATCGTTATGGGGGCAAGCATCGGGAAGACCACTTTGAAAAACGTTTGCACGGGGGTACAGCCGTCAATAATCGCCGCTTCTTCCACCGCGAGCGGAATCGACTTCAGAAAACCGGACAGCAAAAACACCGACTGCCCCGCGCCGAATCCTAAATAGACAAACAGAATACCCACAGGGTTATCAAGATGCAGCACATTGGCAATTTTCGTAAGCGGGAACATCACCATTTGGAAAGGGACTATCATCGCGAAAGCAAAGGCAAAGTACAAACCCTTGCAGAATTTGCGCGAACTGCGGGTAATGTACCACGCCGTCATGCTGGAAAAAAGCACGATAATGGCCACCGCGAAAATGGTAATAAAGAACGACCAGCCGGCAGCGGCAAAAAAGCCTGTAGCGGCGCTGCCCTGCGTATAATTTGTAAGGCCGACAAACGATTCAGCGGTCGGCAGTTTGAACGGCGTATTTACCACAAATAATTTGCTCTTAAACGAATTCAGCAGGACGAGTAAAATCGGCAGTATGAAAAAAAGCGCCGCAACTGTAAGTATAATGTATATGAGCGCGGATGCGATTTTGGCGCGTGAAGACATCTTTATATTCATTCTGAAACCTCTCTTTTGCGGGTAATTGAAATTTGCACAAGCGCGATAAGCGCCACCATAATAAAAAACATCAGCGCTTTTGCCTGCGCTACGCCTTCAAATCCGGGGCGGTCATAAAATGTTTTGTATATATCAAGCGCGACCATTACGGTAGATTTGCCCGGCCCGCCCGCGGTGAGCGCGAGGTTCTGGTCAAACATCTTAAATGAATTTGTTACCGACATAAACATTGTTATAGTAATAGACGGCATAACGAGCGGAATAGTAATTTTGCGGAGGACGGTCAACGGCCCCGCGCCGTCTATTGTCGCCGCTTCGTTTATCTCTACCGGAATATTTTGAATGCCGGCAATGTAAATAATCATCATATAACCGATATATTGCCAACTGGACAGAATCACCATGCCCCAAAAACCGTATTTGGGGTCAACGGTAATTGTTACGCCAAAGATGCTCAACACGCCGTTAATGATAAATTGCCAGATATAACCGAGTACGATGCCGCCAATCAGGTTGGGCATAAAAATTGCCGTGCGGAAGGCGTTGGTGCCTTTTAACCCGCGCGATAAAAGCAGCGCCAGCCCGAATGCGGGTATGTTAATGACGAATACGCTTACCACGACAAACAATGCCGAAAACCGGAGCGCGTTCAAAAACTCGGGGTTGGAAAACGCGCGCCCGTAGTTGGCAAATCCAACCAAACGTATGTTTGCCATCGTGGTAAATTTAGAAAACGACAGGATAACTCCCATCACAAAGGGCGCCGCAAACGCAACAATAAACGCCAGCAGCGTCGGCCCTACAAATAGCCAAAAATATTTTTTTAGTGCTTTATCCATTGGTAAGATTCCATTGATTTTAGGGGTTAGGGGACGGGGACAGGGTATACACCTATCCCTTGTCCCCTAATGTTAATTAGCCAGCGCTTTTTTCTCCGCTGCCCAGTTTGCTTTGGTTTCGGCTGTTAGGGTGTCCCATGGTTTGGAGCCGAGAGCGTATTGATAGAGAGAAGCGCCCAGTTCGTCTTTGAACGCTTGGCCGGGAAACGAAACGAAATTCCACGACACGGATGTAAGGTTCGTGTTGTCCAAATAGCGGAACATTTCTTTTACAAGCGGGTCGGCCGGCCGTTCTTCGGCGCTAAAGGTGCTGAACGGCGCGACAAAGCCGAGTTTTTCGGCTACGTTCTTTTTGCCCTGAGGGGTGTTAAAGAGCCATTCAAGCAGTTTGAGAGACGCTTCCCGCGCCGAGGCGCTTGCCTTTGCGTTAAGCGAAATAAAGTTTTCCGTGCCGGTGCAAAGGCCCTGCGCTTCCTCACCCGGAACGCCGGTGTATATCGGCAGGAACTTTACGTCTTCGGCTTTGACCACGTTGCCCGCTTCAGAGGAAATCTGCCCCCAGGCCCAGTTGCCGTTCTGCACGAAAGCCGTTTTGCCAAGCGCGAACTCGCTCATCGAATCGCCTACCGTTTTGGAACCGAGCATTTTTTTGTCGGTAATGGAATTGTTGATATAGAGGTCAAAAATGTTCTTGTAATTCGCGTTGTAGGTAAAGTCTATCGCGGGAAGGTCGCCGGCGCCTTTCTCGCGGTATTCATAATAAATGGGCAAATTCGCCAGGTGAGTCTGCCAGCGCCAGTCTTCGCCGGGAGAAAAACTTGTGGACGCGAACGCCCCTTCAATGCCGAGCGCTTCTTTGTTCTTTTGAATGTCCTCGACAACCGCTTTGAGCGCCGCGAAATTCGTGATTTCCGCCGGGCTTGTCAGCGGCACCGCCTTGCCGGGCAGGGCAAAGTACTTGCGGAGTATCGCGTCATTGTAGATGATGCCGTAGGTCTCTACCGCGTAGGGTATGCCGTATACGCCGCCCGCTTCCGTTACCGCGAGGCTTTTATCGGAAAGCCAAGCGTAAACATTCGTGTCCTTCAGATCCGCAGTAAAATCTTTCCAAGTTTGGTAGCCCACCGGCCCGTTTATGTTGAAAAGGGTCGGCGCGTCCGCCTTGGAAAGTTCCGCGCGCAAGGTCGATTCGTAGGTGCCGCTTGCCGCGGTAACAACTTTCACCTTGATACCGGTTTCTTTGCTGAATTCCGCGGCAACTTCCTTCCATTGCTGGTCAATTTCGGGCTTAAAGTTGAGCAAATATACGCTCCCGCCCGAATCCTTTTTCGCGCAGCCCGCCGCCAAAAGCACCAGCGCCGCGGCCGCCGCCATAAAAGCGGCGGAAAGTTTGATTTTCATTTTTTCCTCCTGATAATTGAAAAAAAGTTAAAATAATTGAAGTTCCCGTGAAAATCAGTTGAATTTTACGGAAAACTCGCTTAACTTTATAATGCGTGAAAAATTGTGTCAAGAGCGGGGAAAATCCTATTTTCACATCCTTGGGGAATACCGATTAAAATGACTTTAATCA
>JAIRPM010000166.1 GCA_031257075.1 Spirochaetaceae bacterium | reverse complement strand
GCCAATAAATACACGGAGATACGTATACGCGCAGCCGAATACTTGGGTGAATACCCCAAAGATCAGGCAGCCCCCCTTTTGGGCGACATCATGAAAAATGAGCCTGAGTCTGCGGTAATAACTCAAGTCGTCTATTCGCTTCAAAAAATCGGCGCTTACGATACGCTAAGCGAAGAAATGGTTGAAAAGTATTTCCGCAGTTTCCATAACCGTAAACCGCCTGACAACCGTCTTGCTGTTGCTGTGTTAAACTACTACGGCAGCGCTCCTGAAAAGCGCCCTTTTATGCTTCAAGCAGTGCGCGATATTGCAAACCGTGATTCAAATTACGCGCAGAACACCCGTACTTTGGCGGATAAACTGCTTAAAAAGATGATAGCAAAGCGCTAATGCGTGAAGCCGGCCTTTTGGTTATTGGTGCGGGGCCCGCCGGCCTTAGCGCCGCTCAGTATGGGGCGCGGGCCGGTTTGGCGGTTGTTGTGCTTGAAGCGGCAATACAGCCCGGCGGGCAGGTTCTCACTATAGAGACGCTGGAAAACTACCCGGGCTGGCTTGGCGGAAAAAGCGGGCGCGAACTGGCGGAAGCAATGCACCGTCAAGCGCTCGATTTTGGCGCTGTTTTTTTGCCTAACAGCGCGGAAACGCTTACCATTCGGGACGCGGCAGGCAGTTCGCGCCGTTTTTGCGCCCTTCTCGATGACGGTACGGAAATTCTTGCCAAGGCGGTAATTTTAGCATTAGGCGCTTCGCCGCGCAAACTCGGCATTCCGGGTGAAGAAGAATTGGCTGGTGCCGGCGTTTCGTACTGCGCTACCTGTGACGGGCCTTTTTTCAAAAACAAGAAAGTTTTTGTGGTTGGCGGCGGTGATGCCGCCTGCGACAATGCGCGAGGGCTTTCACGTATTGCGGCGCAGGTTGCGCTCGTTCATCGGCGCGGCGCGTTACGGGCGCAAAAAATGCTGGCAGACCGCGTGATTTCTACGCCGGGCGTTTCTCTTTACTTAAACACTGTTCTGCGGCATATTCATGGAAATGGCCACGTTCAATGGATAACCATGGAAAACACGCTTACCCGTGTGCGGACAGAAGAAGCGGCGGACGCTGTATTTATCTATGCGGGACTTGTTCCTCGCAACGGCATTACGCAAAAACCGGAACTGGTTGAAAAGCCGGCGCTTGATGGCGGCGGTTTTGTTGTTACCGGACAAGATATGGCGACTACCGTTCCGGGTATTTTTTGCGCCGGCGACCTTCGTGCTACAATGTTTCGGCAGGTTGTCGTTGCTGCGGGAGAGGGGGCTGTGGCGGCGCACAGCGCGGCTGCCTACATTGATTCGCTATGAAATATATAAAACGAGTCGCCGTTTTTTGCTCTCTTTCGCTGATAGCAACACTCTTTGTATTTACCGCATTGCCGATTGCCGTTTTGTACGGGACAAAGTTCAGGGGAGGGGCTGCGAGAGCGCTCAATGCTCTAGCCGCTTGGTGGGCAAGGCTTATTATCATAATGAGCAAGGCAACCGTACATGCCGCCGGGCTTGAAAACATACCCGGCAGCGGGCCGGTGTGTTTTGTGAGCAATCATTCCGGTATTTTTGATATTGTTCTTTTTCTTGCCAAAGTCGGGCGGCCTTTTGGTTTTATTGCAAAAAAAGAATTGGCTTTTATTCCATTTCTGAATATTTGGATAGTGCTTTTAGGAGGGCTTTTTATTGAACGGAACCGGCCGCGCAAAGCTCTGCAAACCATTAGAGAAGGGGCGCGGCGCATAGCAAAAGGCGGTTCAATGATAATTTTTCCGGAAGGGACGCGGAGCAAGGGGAGGGGGCTTTTGCCGTTCAAGCCGGGCGCGTTTAAGATGGCTCTTGAATCCGGCGCTCTTATTGTTCCTGTAGCAATAACCGGCAGTTATGATGTGTTTGAAAAAACAGGTTTCATAGAACCTGCCGATGTTTATATCAGTTTTGGGCGGCCTATAGAGCAAACGGCCATTTCCGCTGAACATAAACGGCAGGCGCTTTCGGATGCCGCATACAAAGCGGTAGCCGAAATGCTTGCCGTTCAGAAGCAAACAGAGTAGAATTAAAACAATGGATGTTTTTCAACTTGAAGTTTACACGCCATACCGCCTTTTTTACAAAAACGAGGTGGAATATGCGTTGTTTGAAATTGTTGACGGTGAAATTGGAATTTTACCGGGGCATTCGCCGTTTACCGCGCCCATTGCGACATCAGTTCTCCATATAAAAGAGAAAAAAGGAGAGCGCAAACTTGCTCTGATAAGCGATGGTATTGCCGAAGTAAAAAAGCACAAAACGGTGATTTTGGCGGATTCGGCAAATTGGCCGGAAGAAATCAATATAGAATGGGCGCGAATGGCCAAGGATGAAGCCGAAAAAATCATTGAAGGTAATAATTTCAAACTCGATACCGAAAAGGCCAAGAAAAAACTCAAACGGGCGCAAACACGAATAAAACTCTACCGCCAAATGCAGGACCTGTTATCCAAGGCCGGCCATGCCTGATTCTGCGGGCATAGCGGCGTATACCAATGTTTTTTTGTCCGGATTCGCAAACCAACCGGCAAAACCCAAAACCCAAGAACGGGCGCGGCCCGCGGGGAAATCTTTTTTTGCGCGCCTTACCCAAAAAGACGGCGGCGATACCGAAATGGACGAGGCCGCTGTCTTGGAAAGCCGCCTGCGGGAATTGGGCCGCGATGAAGCGGTAGGGGTTTTGCTTGACGAAGTACATAGCGCCGGAAATGTGTTGAAAGAAAGGCCTTTTCCTGATGAAATAAAACGGTACAAACAAGCGGTGCGGGGCTTTATGCGGTATGTACTCAAAAATAGTTATGAAGTAGATATGCACATCAACCGCGCAAAACAAAAAAAAACGGTACAAATTATCGTAATAGACAAAAAACTGGAACAACTAGCCGCCGGAATTCTTTCGGGGCAAATAACACAACTTTCGCTGCTTGAACGCATTGATGAAATTCGCGGCCTGCTGGTTGATATGCTTAATTAACGGGCGCCGGATTTTCTCTCTTTAGCGGCATGACAGCAGGCGGCGGCTTGCGAAGTTTCCGGCGGCTTGTACCAATTCTACCAGCGCTAAAATTACGGCGACGGCGCCAATCGTAACATCGGTACGGAAACGGTAATAGCCGTACCGTATCGCAAGGTCGCCTAAACCTTCGCCGCCTATCGCGCCGGCCATTGCCGAATAACCAATCAGATTTATTATTGTGAGCGCAAGGCCGGCAACAAGAGCCGGCAGCGCTTCGGGGAGGAGTACTTTCCAAATTATTTGGGAATTGGACGAGCCCATAGCGCGGGCTGCCAAAATAACGCCGCCGTCAACTTCGGCAAGGGCGGCTTCAACAATGCGGGCGACAAACGGGGCGGCCGCTATCGAAAGCGGTATAATCACGGCGGTAGGGCCTATGCTTGTATGAATCAAAATACGCGACAGCGGCATAAGGATAATCATCAAAATGATGAATGGAAATGAACGGAACAGGTTTACGACCCGTGAAAGCAGGTTGTAACTTACGGCACGGGGATTCAGGCCGGGCGGTGAAGCGTTGTAAAGCCAGATGCCGAGCGGCAGCCCCAGTATGCAGGCAAAAATAGTAGAAACGATGGTCATATAGAGTGTTTGGCCGGTCGCTTTGGGCAGCATTGCCAGTACTTCGACAATATTTTCAGGAAGGAACATGGTGTTCTCCATAGAGCATCTCCTTGGCGGCATCTGATTGCGGGCTGGCAAAGACCGTTGTTACCGCGCCTTCTTCGGCAATTTTACCGGCATCCATAACAGCCACATGGCCGCAGATGGCGCGTATTACTTCCATTTGGTGCGTTACCATAACTACGGTCAAGAGCAGTTTCTTGTGCAATTCTTTGATAAGGGCGAGAACTTCGCGGGTAGTCTGCGGGTCAAGGGCGCTTGTGGCTTCATCGCAAAAAAGAATGTCCGGTTCGGAAGCGAGGGCGCGGGCTATGGCAACGCGCTGCTTTTGCCCGCCGGAAAGGTCGCGCAGGCGTGAATGGCGTTTGTCGGTAATGTTTACCAATTCCAGCAATGCTTCCACGCGTTCTTTGATAAATTTCTTGCTGAAGCCCGCTATTTCCAAAGGATAGGCAATGTTGCCGGTTACATCACGGGAAGCAAATAAGTTGAAGTTCTGAAAAATCATTCCCATTTTACGCCGTTCTATAAGCAGGCCGCGCCCGTCGAGCGTATCAACACGCTTAGTTCCATAATGAATTTCGCCCGAATCCGGCTTTTCCAAAAGGCTCATAAGCCGCAGGAGCGTAGATTTGCCCGCGCCGCTGCGCCCGATAATGCCATAAATGCCGCCTTTTTCAACGGAGAGGTTTACATTGTACACGGCATCAAGCGTGCCATAGGTTTTGCGGATATTTTTTAGCGTAATCATCTTTTTTTCTGTTTTTGTACAGGATTGAAAACAGCCCACGGTACCGGATCTTTTAATTTCCCTTCGCGGTATTCGCGAAAACTGGTATACGAGCGCGATTCCATCGTGTATAGTATGCCGTTTACCTGAGCGATAAAATACGCATCGGTATAGAAAACGGTGCGCACATTGTTTTCGCGCACCACTCGTTCAAAGTCATCAATATCAATAATGTTCACGCCGGACGATACCGAAAAATCGCTTGCGGGGACAAAAGCTATTCCGCCGGGCGTTGATTTACACGACATAAAAAACAACGCGGTAAAAATGAAGGCAAAACCTTTCACTCGGCATCTCCTGTCATTATTTTTCCGGCAGTGCCATGCCGGGTGTCGCCGCCCGTAAGGGATTCAAGCAAAAAGTAAGTCCGGCCGACTATTTCCGGGCTGCGGTCAGGAACCGGGTCGTCCCATGTCGCGTCATAGAAAAGCCATTTTCCGTCTAAATATACATTGTTCCAGGCATGGTTAATGCCGCGTGAGGTTACAATGCGTACAGGAATACCCGCCGAACGGAGCAATGCGGCGCTCAGGTAGGTGTAGCCTTCGCAGACAGCGATTTTGTTTTTAAGCGCGGAGAGGGCATCCATTTTGCGCGAGCGCCCCGGATTGACAAATGATTGCTGGTCATATACAAACGTCGAAACAATATAATCATGCACGGCGGCAACCTTTTCGCGGACGGTTTTGAGGCTGCCGGTAAGGCTGTGCATAAGGTTGGTAATGGCAAAATCATCCGCCTGTATATAAAAACTGGGATAAATCCAGCGCCCGTCACCATCGGGTATATCTTTTGATTCATCACGGGTGTTGGTAATGCGGAATTCTACCGGCAATGTTGTCGAAGCGAAAGAACCGCCGCGCAGCGCGCCTTCGCCTTTGGGCGGCGTGGTAAGTGTTACCGTATCGAAAGGCTGAATCACGGCTTTGTATACACCCGGCCCGAAAGGCAGCCAAATGCGTTCCGCAAAATCGCCTTTGATGATGCGCCATGTCCTAAGCGGCGGCTGTGAGCCTTCTTTGGTGATTTCCATGCGGGCATAATTTTTGCCGGCGGGTTTGGTGCTTATTTTCCCGGCAAGCAGAAAAAAGGCATCGGCCTCAAAATCCGCGGCGGCAGGGGCGGTTAAGGTTATGTTGTCCGTACCCGGTGCCGGGCCTGAGCCTTTGGCGGCTTTAACAAAGCCCGCGTATGTTTTACCGGTGCCGGGATAGGTGTAGGGCTTTTGTAAAAAGTCCGCGCTGTGCGCGGTAACGTTTACGGTAAGGGCGCTTAGGCCGCCCATTTTGACGTTTACCGTATAAGTCCCGGGCTTTTCCGCGCTAAATAGAACGCTGTTGGGTGAACCGGCCGCGGCGTTTTCCGCAACGCCCGCACCGGCTGAAACCGTCCAACTGAGCGGGCCGGCATCAGGCTTGACGGAGCCGTCTTCGCGGAGCGCGTCCGCTGTAAAAACAAGATGCCCCTCCGCGCCGGCAACCGTGTCAAGGCTGCCTTGAGGGAAAATGCGCAAACTAACGGCTTTGTCCGGGAAAAGCCGGATGTCGTCAAGGTAGACGGCGTTGTAAGCGCCTGAAACCTGCGCCCGTTTGGCGGAAGCGCGGAATTCAACCTGGTGGCTGCCCGCGTCCAATGCGATGCGGCCTGTCCGCCAACCCACGCCTACGCCGTCGTAAGACGCTTTTTCTACCCCGTCTATTGAAACAGTAAAAGACTGTTGGGCGCGTTTGTCGATTTCGGTACGGTAGCGGAAACTCAGGATAGACGCTTCGGCTGCTTTGAGCGGACTGAGTTGGAGTGAATTTACCGTATCAAGAGCGGCGCTCAATTTGACAAAAGAAGTGTCGTTTTCAAAAAGAAGGCGGTCTTTTGCTTTGATTTCATCAGCCGCGTTTGTTATTGAAAAATCGCCTGTCCACTGCCGCGCATCCAGTTTTGCGCCGTCAAAATTTTCAAAAAAATTAGCCGCGCCGGCGTGTAAGGAAACGCACCCCAGCAGTACAGAGAGGCCGAACCATCGTTTTCGCATGGTTCAACTATAGCAGACCATACTGCTCTATGCAAGACTTCGGTTGTACGATTGCGGTTTAAATATCCTTGAAGACAAGGAATACTCAAATGTTTTCCAGAAACGTATCGTTCAAAACCGCTGAAACCCGGAAGAATAGAGATGTTTTAGGTTCGTGCGTTTGTCGTGCCGTATCTACCGCACCCTCTTGCTCGTCTGTTTTTTTCCCTATAGAATGAACAGCAAATATTGATAGTCCAAACGGAGGATTTTATGGCTGCAAAAAACGTTTATTTCTTTGGCGAAGGAAGTGCCGAAGGCGACGCGAAAATGAAGGATTTATTGGGGGGCAAGGGCGCGAATCTTGCCGAAATGACCAATTTGGGGATTCCCGTACCGCCCGGTTTTACCATTTCTACCGAAGTATGCGCCGATTATTACACTAACGGCGAAAAATACACAAAAGAACTGAAAGATGAGGTTGCGGCCAACCTGACGCGGCTGGAAAAACTGATGGGCAAACGCCTTGGCGACCCGGACGACCCGCTTCTTGTTTCGGTGCGTTCCGGCGCGGCGGTATCGATGCCCGGTATGATGGATACGATTCTTAACCTCGGTATGAACGACAAAGCCGTTACCGGTCTTGCGAATAAAACCGCCAATCCCCGTTTCGCGTGGGACGCTTACCGGCGTTTTATCCAGATGTACGGCGACGTGGTCATGGGCGTGCCCCATGAAGAATTTGAAGCGGCTATCAAGTCCATCAAAAAAATAAAAAAAGTGGAAAATGATACCGACCTTAACGCCGCCGACCTGCAAGCGCTTGTCGGTGAGTATAAGAAGATTGTCAAAAAGGCAAAGAAAACGGAGTTCCCGCAGAATCCGGTTGAGCAGATGTGGGGCGCGATAACGGCCGTTTTCGGTTCGTGGAACAACGAAAGAGCGATAAAATACCGCGAACTGAACGAAATTCACGGGCTTAAAGGGACGGCGGTAAACGTGCAGTCGATGGTTTTCGGCAACTGGGGCAACGATTCGGGAACGGGCGTATGCTTTAGCCGCAACCCGTCTACCGGCGAAAACAAATTCTACGGCGAATACCTGATGAACGCGCAGGGCGAAGACGTGGTCGCCGGCATACGCACTCCGCAGAAACTTTCCCAACTCGAAAAAAAAGACCCGGAAGTGTACGGGCAGTTAGTCAAGATAAAAGACACTCTTGAACATCATTTTCGTGATATGCAGGACATGGAATTCACGATTCAGCAGGGCAATCTCTACCTTCTGCAAACCCGTAACGGCAAACGCGCCGGCGCGGCGGCCATCAAGTGCGCTCTCGACATGGTAAAAGAGGGGCTTATCGACAAAAATACCGCGATACTCCGTGTTGAACCGGGTCATCTTGACCAGCTTCTCCACCCGATGATAGACCCCAAAGCGAAAAAGAGCGCGGCGGCCATTACCAAAGGGCTTAACGCATCGCCGGGCGCGGCCTGCGGGCGTATCGTTTTTACCGCGAACGAAGCCGAAGAATGGCATAAAAAGGGTCAAAAAGTACTGCTCGTCCGGCAGAATACCAGCCCCGAAGACATAGGCGGGATGGTAGTTTCGCAGGGTATACTCACATCGACAGGCGGCATGACAAGCCACGCGGCGGTTGTCGCGCGCGGCATGGGAACCCCGTGCGTAGCCGGCGCGAAAGAAATAACCGTACAGGGCAAAAAAGTAACGGTCGGTAAAAAGACCTTCAAAGAAGGCGATTGGCTGACCATAGACGGCTCTACCGGCGAAATTTACGGCGAAGCGCTGCCTCTTGTCGAGCCGAAAATCAGTGCCGAAATGAAAACCTTTCTTGCGTGGTGCGATGACGTGCGTGAAAAAACCAAACGCGGTGATGTTGAAGGCTTCAAAATTCGCGCCAACGCCGACCAGCCGGAAGATGCCAAGCGGGCTTTTGAATTCGGCGCGGACGGTGTCGGCCTCTGCCGCACGGAGCATATGTTCTTTGACAAAGAAAAACTCGTTCACTTCCGCGCAATGATTCTTTCCGACACCGTAAACGAACGGAAAGCGGCGCTCAAAAAGATACTGCCGCTGCAAAAAAAGGATTTTTCCGGCATCTTCAAAGCGATGAACGGGAAACCGGTAACGATACGGCTGCTTGACCCGCCGCTCCATGAATTTGTGCCGCACACCAAAGACGAAACTGAGGAACTGGCGAAACACCTTGGCGTAACCGCCAAAAGCCTGCAGCCGAAAATCGAAAAACTGCGCGAGGCGAACCCGATGCTGGGGCACCGCGGCTGCCGGCTTGCCGTTACCTACCCGGAAATATATGAGATGCAGGTTGAGGCTATCGCCCTTGCCGCGGCGGATTGCGTAAAGAAAAAAATCCCCGTCCATCCTGAAATTATGATTCCGATAGTGATGAGCCACCGCGAACTGAAATTTATCCGCCCTATTTGCGAGGCCGCCCTCAAACGTGTTATGGACAAGGCCGGCGTTAAACTGCCGATTCGGATAGGTACGATGATAGAAGTGCCCCGCGCCGCGATAACCTCGTGCCGCATAGCCCAATACGCCGATTTTTATAGTTTCGGCACGAACGACCTTACCCAAATGGCCTTCGCGTTCAGCCGCGATGATGTGGGTTCCTTCGTTCCGTCCTACCTTAAAGAAAAGGTGCTGGACGTTGACCCGTTCCTCTCGATAGATGAAGGAGGGGTCGGCGAACTTATGCGCTTTGCCATCAAAGAAGGGCGGGCTGTTAAACCTCATCTTAAAATCGGTATCTGCGGCGAACATGGCGGCGACCCGCGCACGATAGACTTCTGCTACCGCAGCGGCCTTAACTACGTTTCCTGCTCGCCGTTCCGCGTCCCGATTGCGCGGCTTGCCGGAGCGCAGGCGGTTATCCGCAACCCCAACGTAAAATAGGCCGCAAAAACACCAATACACGCGGCGGCCGGTCAAACAACGACCGCCGCGCTTGCATAACACGCCCTCTATCTAGTCAAATTATTTTATCATACAATACGAATATCTGGTTGTCATCCAGAAATGGGCGGCGGCTGTGGCGCTTGCCGGACTGTTAGCGGCGGGCACATACTAGTAGAAACGCATAATTGATAACAGTAAAATACTGGAAATCAAATTGGGGGAAAAAATGAAAGAGAAAAAGATGACGGCGCTGTTTGTTATTACCGGCGCTATTGTAGGACTGTTGGCGGTGGCGCTTACCGTTTTTGGTAACCCCGCTAATATGGGTGTTTGCGTGG
>JAIRPM010000196.1 GCA_031257075.1 Spirochaetaceae bacterium | reverse complement strand
AGGCCGACATCGGCATCGGGCTGGGAGACACCCGCCGGCAATCTTCTCAACCTGACTCCCATAACAGGGGCCAATGTGGGTAACCGTATCTATGACGCGAAGGACTTTTACGAGAAACTGGGCGGCGAAGACGTGGAGGGCAATGCGCTTCTGGTTGATACCGCCGCGAACTATAGCCTCGCCAACAATATCGATCTGACAGAGTTCACCGATTTAGCCGGAAACCCGATATCTTGGACAGGCCCTTCCGGCTATACCGGACACCTCTTCGGTAACGGCTATACGATAAGAGGACTGGAATTAACCAGGACAGCGGGAGAAACAGGGCTTTTTAACAGTCTTGGCGATGGCGCGACCCTCGAAAACTTTACGCTGGAAGTGACTACGCCGGGGCCGCTGGTTATGACCGGGCAGAGTGTTTTTGGCGGCATCGTAGGGTCGATAGCAAACACTACGGCAACGCTGCAGAATATTACCGTTAAGGGAAGCCTTGCATACACGGGAATAGGCAACTATATGTTAATGGCAGGCGGCTTTGTCGGGCAGGTAAACGGCAACAGTAACCTTACCATGACACGCTGTGTTTCACAGTTGGACATGTCGCTTGGAAATGTAAGCGGTGCCAATAGCGGAATAGCGTGCGGTACTATGACCGGGCGTGTTATTAACGGCGGCACTACGGTAACGATTACAAAAAGTTATGCCACAGGTAATATCTCTATGATAGTTACAGATAATGTTGCGCGCAGTCTTTATGCGGGTATGGTGCCTCATTTGTATAGCGCTAATCTTATCATTGAAGAGTGTTACAATAGCGGTAATATTTTGGTTAACGGCGAAAGGATAAATGGATGGGGCGGCAGTATATTGGGCAATACCTTTAGCACCGGCGGCTCGGCCAGTATAAGCAGGTGCGCTGCTCTGAGTGAAAGTGTAGTAGTCCAAACCACGGCTGGTTCAGCTTCAGGCCGAATATTTGGCGGCGCAACCAACGGCGGAATAACACCAACGTTCAGCAACAACTTCGCGCGCAAGAATATGCTCACAGGCAACGATTCGAGTGCGCAGGCACAGGATGACGCAGGCGATGCCGCCACCGCCGCAGGCCTTGGCAAATCGATTGCTGAATTAAAAACGCAGTCTACATGGACAAACCCCGTCACAAGCGGCGGCCTCGGCTGGAGCGCGGCCGACTGGGACTTTGACGGTCTTACCAAATCCGGCTCAGCCTTCTACTGGCCCAGGTTGCGGTAGTGGGTAGTGGGTAGTGAGTAGTGAGTAGTGAGTAGTGAGTAGTGAGTAGTGAGTAGTGAGTAGTGGGTAGTGGACAGTGGACAGTGGACAGAAGTTCGGGCAGGTATACCGGTTCTAACGGTGATATCTTCGTTAGAATTTGATATATCGGCCTGAAATTCTACCCACTACCCACTACACACTACACACTACACACTACCCTCCATCTTCAGACTAAAAATTTGTTTTCACTATGCCGATAATAAATACAGGACTATTAGTTCTTTGGCTTAGGGCAAATGCCGGTTAGCCTATCCGGTGCGAAGATGAATTTTTTTAAAACAATAGTTATAAGTACCGCAGTAGCCGTTTTTTTTCTTGCTTCCTGCGCATCGCACACTACAAAAAAAGGGGGAAACGCGGTAACTATGGAGCCGGTTTCTATTCCGTCAAATCTTGAACGGCTGCCCGAATCGCGTTTTCAGGAAGTATGGGCTTATGTAGTCGCCGGGGCTGAAAATGCCCTGAAAGCGAATTATCCTATAAGCGATATCGTGTACTTTGGCGCGGAAGTAGACCGCTATGGCCATATTGTTGATATACCGCCGCGCAAAAAACTTGCTAAATATAAAGGAAGAGTACATGTATCAATAGCATGTAACAGCGCCGGGCTTACGCATTTTATTTTAGAGCCGGACAGCAAAGCGCGTAAAATTTTTATCAATGAACTTTTCAATATGGCTTCAGATTATGACGGGCTTAATATTGATATGGAAAGCCTGCCGCTAAAAGATGCCGGCAATTTTATCAGTTTACTTGTTGAACTGCGAAAAGGCTTGGGCGGCAAGATGCTGTCGGTATGCGTGCCGGCGCGGACAAAAGAAAATCAAACCTACAACTATGAACGGATAGCCGCCGTATGTGATAAAATTTTTGTTATGGCCTATGATGAACACTGGTCGGGCGGCGCGCCCGGGCCGGTCGCCTCGATGAATTGGTGTAAAGAAGTGGCAAAATATGCGATTGAAACCATCAGCAAAGAAAAACTAATTATGGGGCTTCCTTTTTACGGCCGCGGCTGGGGCGACAAAAGCACATCACGGGGTTTAATACATTCGACAACGGAACGCATCCGTAAAGAAAACGGTATTAAAGAAGTGGAACGGGAAAACGGCATCCCAAAATTTCAATATGAAGTAGTGGTAAAAGTTACCGTTTATTTTGAAGATGATTATTCGCTTGCTACACGCATGAAAATGTACGAGGATATGGGTATAAAGTACATTGGTTTTTGGCGGCTGGGGCAGGAAAGCACCAGCGTGTGGAATCTCATAGGGCTAAACAAAGGCCGGCGTTAGCACTGATTAAATTGACTCTCATCAGCGCTGCTAATCATGCCTCATAAGTTCGGGTTTGTTCTGCGCGCTCCAATACCATACATTGCTAAAATCCCAGCCGCTGTTTTGCAAAAGGACTGCTGTTATCCCCAGAACAATAGTGCCGCTATGGCAGTTCATGGTGTCTTTGCCAAAGATAGGCCTGTCATTGAGCATAAGTGAGCAGTATCTTTCTGTAGTATTGTAAGTAGGCTGCATGGCGCTTGTATCAACAAAAAGAATATCATTGCTTGTCCAGCCGCAGGTACAGCCTGATGATGCTGAGCTTTCGCATACTACAAGGGGGTTTTCGCAATCCGGGCAGTCAATTCGCGTAATGCGGTTGATATAGTCCGCCGCGCTTGTGGATTCGTCTTTAGCCCCTTTGATGTTTTGTTGAAATACCGCGCAGTTATAAACGCGGCTTGCCGTGGGCGGGTCCGGCAGAACGACATTGGGATTGGTCCGAAACGCCTTGCCAAGAATGCCGGCGCTGTAAATGGTGCCGCTTATTGTAGCGGCCAAAACATCTCCTTGTGTATAACAATCTTTTATGTATGCATAACCTTGCGATACGCCCGCGATGCCGCCGGCGGCCGCGAGATCCGCCTGACAGTTGATTTTTCCTGTTGAGTACGAATCGTGTATCTGCGGCGTGGCATTGTCCGCGTTATAGGCTATTCCTCCCGCGATGCCGCCGGCGGATGCCCACCCCTGCAAATTTGATATGTGTATATCGCCTTTGTTGGCGCATTGATAAATTTTCGCTTCTTCATCAATAAAGCCGGCGATACCGCCCGCGTAAAAAAATAAACTTGGTGATTGGATTTCGGCGTCTATTTCTAATTCGTTTGTACAATTTTTTATTATGCTTTCTCCCCGCATAATTCCGGCAAAGCCGCCGGCATAGCCCGCGCTCAATCCATTCCGTTGAATTAACAGCCGGCTGCCTTCCAATTGTATGCGGTTTAGCACGGTTTTTCCCTCTATACAGCCCGCAAGTACGCCAAAAGCAGGTTCGTTCCTAACGTTTAGGCTGACAGCAACATTTTGTACATTGAGGACAAGGTCGTATATCAAAGCATTCGATATACGCGAAAATATTCCGCTGTACTGGTTTGTTTCGCCGGAAAGCCCGTATATGTTTATCGTATTGTTTCTGCCGTAGAAAGTGCCTGTAAATACGGCAGAAGAAGTCCACGGCGCATATATATCAATGTTCTTTACAAGAATATAATTTCCATCGGCAGGATGATACGCGTTATAGCCTATGTTTTTTATATCATCAGCGGAAAGCACCGGCCGCCATGCGGGAATTGTACCGGAAGGCCGAACATGCAGTTCGTAGTACATGCCGTCAATAATTTCATCGGCGGCGCCGCTGTTGTAAAAGGTTTCACCATTATAACTTAGTTCAACCCAAAAATAAACATATCTCTTGTTGATACTGTTTACCGTAATCTGCCATGTAAAATCGTTTTCGTTTACCGGTGCGCTGCCTATATATGTGTAGTCTTTGAAATAGAGATGAACTTTCACCGCTTTGTAATTTTTATACAAATTGGAATTCCCCGGAGGATTGTGGAAAAAAACTTTTCCCCGGAGCGCCGGCTGGTTGGGCGGTTCATGGACAGGCAGCAAAATTCCTTCCAGTTCTGAACAAGTAATGAGCATAACAGCAAAGATAAAGCATACCAAAGCGGCCGCTGCTAGGCACAGTTTGTACGGTGTTTTTTTATTCATTATGGAAGTATACTACCTGTTTTCAATCCGCCCTTCAAGGCGCGGGCCGCGAAGCTGCGCTGCGGAACGCCCCCGCCATTCGCCCGCGTCTTCGGCGGCTGCCAGGAAACTCCAAATGCCCCGCGCCGGCTTTTCATTGCCGTTAGCATAGAGCGCCGCGGCCAGCGCATACAAGGTGTGATAGTAATCGACATCATCCATATAGGCTTTTAATTCTTTGCGCCGCCGCAATGCCTCTTGTAATTGTTCCATATCAGCAAACGCATAATCATACTGTCTGCGTATAAGTTCTTCGATAATAGTTGAATTCTGTATCAAAACAGCAAACATAAGATGTTCCAGCGCGTTGCCATGCCGGCCATTAGAAAGATAATAAAAACCCAATTCACGGTGCGCCGCTTCCGTATCTGAATTTTTATAGCGGTACATTACAAGAAAGCGGTTCAAGCCTTCGGTCTTCAACGTGCGGTTCATTGCTTGGCGTACAAATCCCTGCGATTCCTGCCAGAGCGTATCGCTTTGCAGTAACTGCCCGTATACTTTTTCCATCTCGTTGAAATTGCGGCGTTCTTTTAGCAGGGACGCGAGGCGGTATTCGATAGATACCGCAAAGCCGGAAGATTCCAACTGCGAGCGGTTTTCCAACGCTTTGCGGTATTGTTTTTCGGATATGGCGAGTTCCCCTTCGACACGGTATATTTCGCCAATCCAATAATCCGCTTCAGGATAATTTTTTAATTTTGAGAAGCAGGCAAGCGCTTTTTGAACGCTGTTGCCGAGCGATTCTTTTTCTACCCTGTAGTATAATTCATTGAGCGCGTCACGCGCCCGCAATTGCCCGTGTTCATAGACATATTTTTCTATCATGTCAAGGTTGTCTTTGTACTGCCGCACTTCTCTCAGCGACAAGAGCGTTATCATATCCTGTTCCATTTGTGAATACATCGCGTTTCGTATGTTGCGGGCATCTTCAAAGTCCAGCAGGGCATCGCCGTAAGCACCCTGCCGGAAATTACGTTTGCCTTCTTCCAGCACGTACCAATACGGTCTTTCCGGCGTAACTGTTACAAGATTTTGAGCATACACAAATGTACATACAAACAGTATATATAAAAAAAAGATATATTTATTCATTATAAACCGCGCAGTTCCTCTTCAAAGGCGCTGTCCGCGTCTTTGACATCAACAGCGCGCGCTATTTTCCCACGCTTAAAAATAAGCGCCTTTTCACCCGCGCCGGTAATGCCCAAATCCGCTTCCCGCGCTTCACCGGGGCCGTTGACTACGCAGCCCATTACCGCAATTGTAATATTTTTTTGCAGCGCGTAAAGCCGTTCCTGCCAGCGGGCGGTAAACGCATGGGTGTCAAAACCGCACCGCCCGCAGCGCGGGCAGGAAACGAGGCGTACGCCCCGCGCTCCTTTACATCTATTTTCGGCATGTACGCCGTCTTTTTGGAGAGCGTTTTGGTAGCCGGCGGTTTCATCGGCACAACCCAGAATTTCACGGGCCGCGATAACTTCGTTTTCGGCGCTGTCTGAAAGCGAAACACGCACGGTGTCGCCGATGCCTTCACAGAGAAGCGGATAAAGCGCTGCGGCGCTGCGGACAAGGCCGGCGGTAAGCGGGCCGGCTTCGGTAACGCCGATATGAAGCGGCGCGTCATTGCGTCCGGCAAAGATGCGGTTTGCTTCGATGGTTTCCGGCACGGATGATGCTTTCATTGAAACCACAACATCCTTAAAACGCGCTTCATCAAAAAAGGCAAGTTCGCGTTCGGCCGCATTCACGAGCGCTTCGGCGCGGCGCAGTTCGCCGGTTTCAACACGGGCGCGCAAGTCGGCGGGAAGGCTGCCCGCGTTTATGCCGATGCGCACCGGAACGCCTTGTTTACCTGCTTTTTCCAATACTTTGAAGACTCGGTTTTTTATGCTGATATTGCCCGGATTTAAGCGTAATTTGGCGATGGGAAAGTCGAGAACGCGGAGCGCTATTTTGTAATCAAAATGAATGTCCGCGACAAGGGGAATGGGAACGGCTTTGGCAAGTTCGCCCAAGGTTTCTGCCGCTTCAATAGATGGGACGGCAAAACGGATAAGTTTTGCGCCCATACGCTCAAGGTTTTCCAGACGGCCAATGATGCCGCTGTCGGGAAAATCAAGTTTTTCTTTCCACATTGTTTGGATAACAACAGGATGAGTCCCGCCGATAGGAACTTCGTGTATATGATAATTTCCGCCAATACGGACTGTCCGCGTTTGCCGTGCCATACCGGTAAAGTATACCGGGAAAACCGGCCGCATAGCAGTAGGCCGCCCTCTTGACGTTTTTAGGCGGAACGGGGTATGCTGGCAACAAGCGCCTGTCAAAAGAGGCGTCTGTTGCGGCCATGGTGGAATTGGTAGACACGCTAGCTTGAGGTGCTAGTGCCGAGAGGCATGGAAGTTCAAGTCTTCTTGGCCGCAGTTGTAACACACACATTAACCTGACTGTACTTATGGATGCTATGAACGAAAAAGTCGTCGCCGCGCTTTATGCGAATAACGAAATGATTCCGCTCTGTGAAAAACCCGCAGCGACACTTGCCGCTCATAGTACAACTGTCCCTGTATATCTCGATTCGGCGGAGGGGGTAAAAGCCGCGCAGCGCACCTTTGCTTACGTGCTTTGTATGGCCGCTTCTCGTGTTCTTAAAAACCGCAGCCTTTTTATCGGCCAGCCGCTCGATGATTGCTACTACTGGACGTACACAGACCAAACCCTGCCGCAGGAAGCGGAACTGTGCCTGCTGGAAACAGAAATGCGTTCTATTATCGCGGACGACAGGGTTGTCGAAACCGTATATCTTGCCGCCCAGGAGGCGGATTCGTACTTTAGCGCGCAGGGGCAGTCCGCGCTTGCGCGCCATGTGCGAAGCTGCGGCAAAGCTTCCGTCAAGGTAAACCGGTGCGCGGATTTTTTTGATATATACCGTGAACCGCTGCTGCCGCGCACAGGCATGCTGTCATCATTTTGCCTGAGGCAATACCACAAAGGTTTTGTACTTATTTCTGATATATCAAAAAAAGATATATTTACCAAACCGGCGCCTCAGATTCTGAAACTGCATGATAAATATAAAGAATGGGCTGATATCTGCGGCGTTCATTCTGTACCGGAATTAAATGCGATAGCGGCGAGCGGCGGCAGGAATGTACAGGATTTTATACGGTTAATTGAAGTATATTCAGAAAAAAACTTTTCCGCCGCGGCGCAGAGCATTTTTGAACAGCATGACAAAACGCGCGTTATTCTGCTGGCCGGCCCGTCTAGTTCGGGGAAAACCACTTCAGCAAAACGGCTCTGCCTGCATTTGCAGGTGCTAGGTCTTTCCCCCATCGTTGTAAGTTTAGATGATTATTACCTTCATCCCGATAACGTTCCACGCGATGAAGACGGCAAACCGGATTTTGAATGTTTAGAAGCGCTCGATATACCTTATTTGAACAAACAACTTATAGCGCTTCTCTCCGGTGAAACTGTTACTCTTCCCAAATTCGATTTCAAAACAGGGCTTCGTACCAGCGGCAAAGAAATACGGCTGAGCCCCCGTTCGGCGCTTATTCTAGAGGGCATTCATGCGCTCAATGACGCGCTCACGCCCGGCGTTCCCCGCGAAAAAAAATACAAACTGTATGTTTCCGCGCTTACGCAAATAAAACTGGATGAACATCACCGCATCTCCGCAGCCGATAACCGGCTTATCCGGCGCATAGTCCGCGACAACCAGTTCCGCGCGATTCCCGCGTCCCGCACATTGAGCATGTGGCCCAGCGTCCGGCGCGGCGAACTGCGGCATATTTTTCCGTTTCAAAACACGGCGGATACCATTATCAATTCGGCGCTGGAGTACGAACTCGGCGTACTGCGCATCTATGCCGAACCGCTTTTGCGTTCTGTGCCGGTTGGGGAACCGGTTCATGCCGAGGCGGCACGGCTTCTAAATCTTTTAGAAAATTTTGCGGCTATTTCGCCGCAGTATATCTCCGGCATAAGCATACTGCGTGAATTTATCGGCAATAGTGAATTCAAATATTAAACGGCGCTATGAAAAAAAAATTACCTGACAAAAGCCGTTTGCGCGAAGAATTTAACAAAGACTACGAAAGCCGCAAGCAGATAACCCGCCTAATGGAGGATATGCTTGAAAAATGCCTTGAAGGGCTGCCGTCCAATTATACAGTAAAGGCGCGGGTGAAAAGTTTTGACAGTTATTTTAAAAAATATATACGTTATCTTAAAGACCGCAAAAAAGCGCGGGGTGAACAAAGCGATGACGGCGGTGGTCTTCCGCTGATTCATGATACTATAGGCATCCGTATAGTGTGCCCGTTTATTGACGATATTCAAGCGGCAAAACAAGTTATCACGGAACATTTTACAGTGGCGCAGGTTGAACGCAAAGGCAACGAGTCGTTTAAGGAATTCGGGTACAATTCGCTTCATCTGCTTGTACGGATACCCGCCGAGGCCGGAAGCATGTACCGCAAAGCCGGCGGCGGCGATTTTACCGGTGAAATCGCCGAAATTCAGGTGCGGACAATTTTACAGGATGCATGGGCGGAAGTGGAACATGAACTTGTTTACAAAGCGGAATGGACACCCTACGACCTTCCGATGAAACGCAAACTTGCCGCCGTAAACGCAAGTTTAACGCTTGCCGATGCAATTTTCGAAGAAATACGCCATTACCAGCAACAACTTCAGAGGCAGCTTGGCCAGCGCCGGCGCGAATTTTTTAACCAGATAGAAATGCGGATGGATGCAGCGCTTTTTAATGAAGCGCACCCGGAAAAAATGGCGGCGCCGGCGGAATCGCGCCCATTTCAGGGGGATTCGTCTTCTATCGACGACCTCCTCCTCAACGCGCTCTATGCGCACAACCGCGGCCTTTTTGCCGAAGCGATAGGCTTTTACTCAATTATTATGGGTATGAATCCGGCGGATAAAATTGCCGCCGTCATTTTGAAGCATCGTGGTATGGCGTATTTCGCGCAGGGGCGTTACAAAGAAGCGATAGATGATTTTGAACAATCGCTGCTGCTCGACCCGTCTTCATATAAATCTGCTTACTATTGCGGCATAGTCCGTTCATGCCTGAAAGAATGGCAGGCCGCCGCCGAGGATTTTGGAAAATCGCTGGCCATTTATCCCTATCAAGTATTTTGTCTGTACCGGCGCGCGCAGGTTTATTACCATATAGAAGATTATCCTGCCGCGCTTGCCGACTGCGAAGCCGCGCTCAACCTTGACTATGAATTTGAACAGGCGCGGCGTTTCAAAACCCTGCTGTTGGAAAAACTTCGTATGTGAGCGGATATGGCGTATATTTTTTCATCGGCGGCGCTTTTGGCCGCTGTTGCCGGTTTTTTTTATCTGCGCGCTTATGTAAAAAAACGTACAACGATAGAGCGCGTCCCCGCGCAGACTCGTGAGGCGGTAGACCTTATTTTGAACGATATAGACCGTGTTACCGACCGCGATTCGCTGCTTGTCGAAGAACGCGTCCGCGCCCTCCGTGAAATTCTTGCGGAGGTTGATAAACGTATTCGTATATTGAACAAGGAACTCGCCGCGCAGAGGCCGACCGTTGCGGCCGCCAGCCCCCCCCCTCCTCAGGCCGCTGCTTACAACGCGCGCGGGGAAGGTTATAAACCGGCGGAAGGCGCGCAAACGCCGCCGCAGGAACAGCCCGGCGTTGCGGAACTAGCCGCCCGCGGACTGCCGGCCGCCGCTATTGCCGCCCGGCTGGGCAAGCCGCTTGCCGCGGTGGAAATGGAAATTTTTGTCGGACAGCGGAAAAACAAGTAGGGCATCAGCCGCCAAACATACGCTTAAAAATACCGCCGAAACCCGTAGCGCGGATTTCGGTTTTTTCAAGACGGCTTACAATATACTGAACGCATTGCGAAGCTTTGCAGCGCGGGTTTTCTACCGCGAAAGGTTTTTGTTTTTCCACGGCATGCCCGACACTGTCATCTTCGTATACAAAGCCCAGATAATCAAGTTTTACATTTAGAAACTGCTGAACTACTTTTATCAGTTTGTCGGCAACTTTGAGCGCTTCCGCGGCATTTGCCACGCGGTTTACTATCAGATTGATACCCATTTCCGCGTTGTCAATTTTGGTGGCGATGATTTTGATAATCCCGTAAGCGTCAGTTATGGCGGTCGGTTCTTTGTTGGTAACAATGACCACATCATCGGCGGGCGCGGTAAAATCGATAACATTGTCGGAAACGCCTGCGCCGGTATCTAAAATAATTATATCAAAACTAGCAAGCGTCTGCATTTCATTAATAAAATTTTGCCGTTCTTCCGTAGCCATATTTGCTATTTCTGAAAAACCGGACGCTCCGCCGATAAAGGAAATACCATAAGGCGTTTCCACAAGAATTTCTTTCATTGTTTTTTGTTTGCGTATAACATGCAGCAGATTGTATTTAGGAATAGCATTCAGCAGAATATTCACATTGGAAAGGCCCAGGTCGACATCCATAACAACGACCTTTTTTCCCATACGTGCATACGAGATGGCCATATTCACGGACATATTTGTTTTTCCGACACCGCCTTTGCCGCTCACCACCGTGATGATGCGCGTTTTTTTGCCTTCGCGTTTGTTGCCGGCAACCGGCGCGGGCGGCGCTGACGCGCTGTTCCCGTTTTTGTTTTTCACCATTTCGCGCAGTTTTTCCGCCTGGTCTTCCACATTAAACTCCCTTTGTTGTCCGCGTCAAATTACGAGGCGGAAACATTTTTTCTAAACGGCTGCGGTTTACCTCAAAGCCGTCCAGATTGATTAAGAGCCGAATGGGGTCTGCCTTTTTCAGATAGTCTGTCGTTGCGGTTTGACCATCAGCCAGAAACGCGATGCTCTTGCCCATTTCCGCGAGAACGCTTATCACATTGCCGGCATGCATCGTTTCATCCAATTTGGTAACAATAACAGAGCAGTAATTGAAAATCTCAAATTGTTTCGCTATCGAAACAAAATCAAGCGCCTTGGTTGCCGCGGACACCGTAAGAAAACATTCCGCACGGCTGCCGCAACTCTCAAGAATTTCTTTCATTTCCGCAAGTTCTATACTGTCACGAGGGCTTCTTCCAATCGTATCTACTATAATTACATCGGCATTTTCTTTCATTAATGTAAGTTTTAGGTTTAATTCATCCGCTGTCGTTGCTGTAGCAAAAGGAATTTCCAGAATTTCCGCATACTGGCTGAGTTGCGCGACACCTCCTATGCGGAATTGGTCAATGGTGATAAGGCCGGGCTTAAAGCGCCTCTCTTTGTCAAAAAAATAGAGCGCCGCGAGTTTGCCGGCCGTCGTTGTTTTTCCAACGCCGGTCGGCCCTACCAGTACAATGATATGGGGAGATTTGAAGCGCCGTTCTTGTTCGTAAATTTTTATTTCACCGGCGATCCATTCGAGCGTTTGCTGTTCAAGTTCATAAAAATTGTTGAGTGTTTCGTAGGGAATTTCTTTTTTTAGACGGTCTGTAATTTTCTTGCGAAACGCGGGGAGAAAATCATTCTGTTCCAGCAATTCATTTATGCGGCATATATTTATATGTTCGTTTTCGGCGGCGGAAGGCTGCAGCGATTCAATCTTTTCGTTTATCTTGCTCAGTTCGGCAAGAATTTGCGTTGTTTTCGGGTCGGTGCCGGTATGCTCCTGCGCCAGCGATAAAAATTTTTCTTTTTCATTTGAAAATAAATTTTCAGATGCCTCTGGAAGGTCAGGCTGCTTTTGCTTTAGGCCGTAAATTTTTGTCGCGAATTTCGACATGTCCGGTTTTGGTTTTGGATACCCGATTATTTTACATTCATTTTTTTTAAACAAACCGAAAAAAACCGGCCTTTCAATATAGTTTTTTTGAAGAATTTCATATTCTACACCGTATAATTCATTTGCCCGCTGTTTGCACAGTTCTAATGTCGGACGTATAATAGTAAATGGTTCGTATGTTACCATATCCCTCTCCCCTAATCAGAATAGTATGCCCGGCGGATATATTCAAGTACCGGCATCAACGCCCGGCCTGAAGAAAACGCTGATGAGAGTCAATGTAATCAGCGCTGTCTTAATTCTCTTTATTAAAAAACCGATAATTGAAACAGCGGGGAGGGGGTCAATGGTATGCTGCCCCCGCCGTGCTGTTATGGGAGGCTACTATGACATCAACATTTTCCGGTTTGGAAATCGGCAAGCGCGGCGTTATGGCGCACGAAAACGCGCTGCAAGTTACCGGTCATAATTTATCCAACGCTTCCACGGAAGGGTATTCACGTCAACGGATTGAATTTAACGAAATGGAACCTATATATCTGCCGGGGCTGAACCGCGAGGAAACGCCGGGTCAAATCGGGCAGGGCGTTGTTGTACAGCGGATAGAACGGGCGCGCGACCAGCTGCTTGACGCTCGTATTGTGGCGCAGGCCGGCGGCGAAGGGTACTGGCAGACCCGCGATACCTATGTGCGCCAGATGGAGCAGCTCCACATGGAGGTTAGCGAAAACGGTATCCGCCCCAAAATGGACGCTTTCTGGGACGCATGGCAGGAATTGGCAAACAAACCCGCCGAAATGTCGTCCCGTTCGGCGCTCCTGCGGCGGGGGGAAAACCTTGTTGACAGCATCCATGAACACTACAAAGGGCTTAAAACGCTGCAAAATATGGCCAACGAGGACATCATCCTCACCGTTGACCGCGTAAACGAATTGTCGAGGCAAATTGCCGGCCTGAACCGCGACATTTCCCGTGTAGAGGCGCAGGGCGACCGCCCCAACGACCTTTACGACCGCCGCGATTTACTTATAGACAAACTTTCGTCCATTGTTGATATTCGCGTAAACCGCCGCGACCCGGATGAATTTATGATTCATACGGACGGCGTTGTCCTTGTGCAGGGGAAAATAGGCAGGCAGTTTGAAATCAATTCCGGCGTGGATACCGAAGGTTACGGCCGCATACGCTGGACGGATACGCTGGAAGATTTCGCGCCCGCGCCGGGAAGCGGCAGCCTTGCGTCTCTTCTTGAACTGCGCGATGAAACGCTCAAAACCGAAATTCAGAACCTCGATAATATGACGATGAATTTTATCGACCTGGTGAACGAAAACCACCGTCCCGGCTACGGCCTGAACGGGCGCACCGGCCTCGATTTTTTCCGCGAAGCGCATTACACGACCAATGTGGCCGGCAATTACGACCGCAACGGGGACGGCGAGTACGATTCGTCATATATTTTCCGCATTAACGGGACAAATACCCTTGAAGAACGCGCCCAAATCGGCATAGGCGGGCAAATTACGCTGTCGGCGGCTACGGCGACCGACCCCAATGCCACCGTGCAGGTGCCCTATTACGCTGAAGATACGGTAGCGGAGGTGGTTCAGCGGATTAACAATTCGGGGGCGGATGTTGTGGCGCGGCTTAACCGTGACGGCCGGCTTTCGCTCAAAGGCACGATTACGCGCAATTCGTCCACCGTGGACGGCGCTCCGGCCGCGCCCGATTTTGTGATACGGCATATCGAAGACAGCGGGATGTTTCTGGCGGATTACGCGGGCGTTTTGGAGCGGGGACAGGTTTACGACTGGGCGCAGGCGGACGCGATAAACGTACTCGCGGGCGATACCGACCAGTTTTCGACAGCGCCTGTCGCGCACCCGTCCGCGTGGGTAGACATTAACGGCGTTCTGAAAACGGAACTCGCGTCTATCGCTTCCGGTTACGGGTTAAACGGCCGGCCGGCCAATCCGGGGAATGGGGACGCGGCGCAGGCTATCGCGTCTATCCGCAACAATATTGTCATGGTAGGCAGGCTCGGCACGTTTGATGATTATTTTGCCGATGCCACAGGCAGAATCGGCATGATGGGCGAACAGAGCGAGAGGGCGCTGGAAACGCAGAACCAGATTATGAAACGCCTCCATGAACTGCGCCAATCGGTTGCCGGCGTCAACATGGACGAAGAATTATCCAATATGATTAAATACCAGCACGGCTATCAAGCCGCCGCCCGTTTTGTTACCACCGTCAATTCAATGCTCGAAGTACTGATGAGGATGGGAGCGGCGTAAAGGAGGATGCCCGATGAGGGGCAACGCGCCCACTCGCATTGCGTTGTTTTTTGCGCTATGATGTATCTGTGATAGTAGAATTACAGGATGTCTGGAAAAGTTATCAATTGGGCAATGTACAGGTTGACGCGCTGCGTGGGATAAATCTTACCCTGCAAGCAGGCGATTTTGTCGCTATAGCGGGGCCGTCCGGTTCCGGCAAAACTACCATTATGAATGTCATCGGGCTTATTGATACGCCTACGCGGGGCAGTGTGCGTATACAAGGGCGCGATACGGCATCGTTTTCCAACCGCGAACTTACGCGGGCGCGGCAGGAAACGCTGGGGTTTATCTTTCAATCATTCAACCTTCTTCCCGTGCTTTCCGTGTATGAAAACGTTGAACTGCCCCTTTTGTTAAACAAAAAAAATCCGCTCTCGCGCAGCAAATCCGAACGCCGCCTCTGGGTGGAAAACCTCCTTGCCGAAGTAGGGCTTGCTGAACGGCGCAATCATCTGCCTTCGGAATTGTCGGGCGGCCAGCAGCAGCGGGTCGCCATAGCGCGGGCGCTTGCCGCCAAGCCGGCCATTGTTATTGCCGATGAACCTACCGCCAACCTTGATTCGGCCAACGGCGAGCGTGTCCTTTCGCTTATGAGAAAAATAAACGCCGAAAACGGCACCACATTTATTTTTTCTACGCATGATTCAAAAATATGGAACATGGCAAGCCATGTAATTTTTTTGCATGATGGCGAGGTTGCTTCCGAGGAGCGCAAATGATACTCGCGCTTGCCGTCAAAAATATAATCCGCAACAAAAAAAACAGCGCCGTTATTACCGCGCTTTTAACGGTTATCACGCTTTTGTTTTTTATAGGAAACAGCATCATAGCCCGTTCCAGCCGCGGCCTGCGCCGTTCCTATATTGAAAGTTTGACCGGTGATTTGATTATTGAAAAACAAGGCGAAGTAACAATGAATCTATTTGGTGCCAACGCGCCGATTGTGGAAGACTATTTCAGCATACCGGTGCTGCCCGCTTATAGCCTGCTGATAAACGCGGTGCGTGAAATGCCGGAAATTGCCGCCGCCGCCGGGCAGGTTTCTACCAAAGCGGCAATGGAATATGCCGGAGGAGGCCGGCAGCCCGCGCTGCTTTGCGGCGTTGACGGTGGCGATTATTTCCCGCTTTTCCCGGGGATAAAACTGGAAGAAGGCCGTTTTTTGCGCACAGGCGAATCCGGCGTTATGCTTACCCGCGCGGCCGCCGCCGACCTTTCACGGCGGGCAGGTGTCCCCCCTCCTGTGCCGGGCGCTATGATTACCTTTACCGCCGCCGGAAACTTTGGTTTCAAAATCCGTGAAGTCCCGCTTGCGGGCATATTTTCCTATGACAGCCCCTCCGGTTTTATGAACAACATCGCTATAATAGACGCGCAAACCGCCCGCATATTGGCGCAAATACAGATAGCCACGGCGGATGTAGAAGTTGACGATTCCGCCGTTTCCCTTATCAGCCTAAGCGATGATGATTTGTTTGGGGAGAGCGCCGCCGGGGACGGCAGCCTCCGTTCAGAAGAGAACGCCGGCGTGAAAACGGCGGTTGATACCCCCCCCCCTCCCCCAATAGATGCCGGCGACTGGAACTTTATAATTGTCCGCCTGCAGCCCGGCGTAAATGCCGCTCTGTTTACAAACTCGCTGAACAAAACGCTGGAAAGGTACGGCGCGGCCGCGCTTGGCTGGCGGCTTGCGGCCGGCGGCAGCGCGATAATTGTGCTGCTGCTTTCGGCGCTCTTTAACGGCGGCATGGCGCTGGTAAGCATTGCGGGAATTATTGCCGTGATTAACATACTGCTTATTGCGGTTTTTAAGCGTACCCGTGAAATCGGGACGCTTCGGGTTGTCGGCGCGTCCCGCGGGTATATACGCGCGCTTATACTGGGCGAAAATGCGCTACTCGGCCTTGCTGCCGGCCTTGTTTCCTGCGCGCTTGGCGCGCTTGCCCTGCGCGTAATTAACGGGATGCACATTCATATAGGCAATGAAATTCTCGCGGCTATGCTCGGCGGCGCTGAACTGCGCGTTGATTTTTCACTGACGCTTGCCTCGGTTTCCGCAGCGGCGGCGCTTTTGTTAAGCGTACTGTCATCGGTATATCCTGTGGAAACAGCGGTAAAAATCGAACCTGTTGTGGCGCTGCGGCAGGGTTAGGAAGATACATTTATGCGCATACAAGAGGCATTTAAACTTTCCCTTAAATATCTTTTACGTTACCGCCGGCGTTATCTTTTTTTATTCTGCGCCCTCACGTTTGGCTTTTGCATTGTAACCGTTATTGTTTCTATAAAAGACGGCATGGCAAAAAGCATGTATTATTCCGCGCAGGGGCATTATGCCGGTGATATTGTAATACTGGGCGATGATTCCAATTCGGCAATAGACCATCTATCGCAGGAATATTTACAAATTATCAAAAACGCTATGGATACGGCAAACATAAAACCATCGCGTATGGTACAGCGCACGCGGTATTTTGGCAACGCGAATATTTTTCACAATGGGGAAACCGCTCTGGCGCGGTACTTGTTCGGACTGGACTGGGACAGGGAATCTGAATATCTTGAAAATTTACCCTGGGCGGCGGGCAAAGAACCGGAGAGCGGGGCAGGGGAGGGGGGGGCATCCAATGGTGCGGATAAAAAACACGCTACGCTTGCCGGCGATTCTATTCTTCTTTCACAGCCTATCGCGCAAAAAATAAACGCCCAGCCCGGCGACAGGGTTATATTAGAAATAGAAAACCGTTACAGGCAAAAAAACACCGCTTCGTTTATCGTTGCCGGCATATTTGCGGAAAGTTCAGTGTTTGGCATGTACAAATCGTTTATAGACAGAAAAGCGATGAACGAACTGGCGGGCTTTGAAAGCGATGAATGTTCGCTTATCGGGCTTTATTTCGCGCGGCAGGCGGCGGTAGAACGCAGCCGGCAAAAACTGCAGAGGGCGCTGGAAACGGCGCTGGCTTCCCGGCCTGAGCGGGAGGACAAATTTCAGATTGCGGACATTGCCTACAACCGCTCAGACTGGGAAGCCCAAAAAGACCGCGAATGGCCGGCCGGCATTGTCGTGTATCTTTTGACGCTGCCGGTTTTTTTAAGTGATGTAACAAATATATTGCAGGCGTTAAATATATTAACGCTTTTATTATATATCATGATGTTAATCATTATTTTTGCGAGCGCCGCCGTTACATGCAGGCTGATACTTCATGAGCGCACCCGTGAAATCGCGACGATGAGGGCTATCGGTTTTCACCAAACAAACATTGTATTCATTCTTGTACTGGAAATGTTTTTTCTTGCCACGCTCGCGCTCATTGCGGGATTTGGGTTTACCTTTATTATAAACAAAATGCTTGCCTTCCTTTCGTTTGAATGGTTTCCGGGTATGGATATGTTTCTGCGCAAAGGCCGCCTGCAGGCGGTTTTCAAAGCAGGCAGCATGCTGTTTAACTGTGCCGCGATATATGCTATGCTGTTGGCGGCGGTGTTTTCCCCGGCCTGCCGGACAGCCCGCGCGCCGCTGCCGGATATGCTTGCGGGTTCTGTAAAAGAATAGGAGTATTGTAATGAAAACCATAGTGAGCGGTGTTTCTAAAAATCCAACAGGGTTTTTAGGGGCGCTTTTGAATCTGTTTCGGAATTTCCGGGTTGGGGCCGGCGTTTTTGCCGCGGCGCTGGCCGTGGTTTGCCCGCATCTGCTCTATGCGAATACCGCTGATGAGGCTCTTCTGAAAAAAGTTGACAACCTTGTCAGTTATTACAACACGGATTTTTCCGCCGTCTACGTTATTGTGCAGGAAAAGCCGGGTCAGGGCAGGAACGTTACCGAAGCGGCCGTATACCGGCGCGATTCCAAAGAACAGTACGTCATTGTCATACAGAAGCCGGCGATAAGTTATGGGCAGGGTTATCTAAAACAGGGGGATACGCTCTGGTTTTATGACCCGGAAAGCCGCAAATTCAATTCAACATCGAGCAAAGAGCGCTTTCAGAACTCAAATGCCCGCAACAGCGATTTTACCCGTTCAACGCTGTCAGAAGACTACCGCATTACCGCCGCTGCGGACGCGCAGTTGGGGCGTTTTGCCTGCCGCCTGCTTACGCTGGAAGCGGTGCATACCGATGTTACCTATCCCAGAATGAAGATATGGGTGAGCGAGGACGGGCTGCTGCGCAAATCCGAAGATTACAGCCTTTCGGGGCAATTGCTCCGTTCGAGCGCTATTCCCGACTATTACAGCATAAAAGGCTACTATGTTCCCAAAGCGATTCTTTTGACCGATGAAATGCGCGGTTCTACGATAAACGGTAAATTCATAAAAGAAAAAACACAAATTACTATAAACAATCCGGTTTTGAGCAAACTGCCGGATAGTTATTTTTCAAAAACATATTTGGAACAGGTAAATAAATGAAATATGTTTCTCCCGCATTTGCGCTTGCAGCGGCGCTTGCATTTGCGCTTGCGGCGGCGCTGCAAGCGCCGCCGGCGTACGGGCAGCAGGAACTTCTGGATAAAAGCGAGGATGAACTTTTTGGCAAGACGGATGCCGCGCAGCGTTCAAAGCCTGTTACCAGCGCCGGAGATGACTATTTGGCGCGTGATGAAAATATAACGACCGTATTTGCCCAGCCCGGTTTTGCGATGGACGCTTCATACGCGGCAGGGCTGGGGCTTTTTCCCGGATTCAGCGACACGCCATGGAATTTTAACACGCCTTGGAAATTCGATACGGACAGCGAAACGTTTGATGTTATAATCGGCGCGTATTTAAGCGCGACACTGGGGCTTGCCATTCAGCCTTCCCGTTTTTTACGAGTGAGGCAGACTATTACGTTTACGATTCCCACTGTTCAACAGAGCGATATTCCTATTTTGTTCAAAGAATTTTTTGTTGATTTTAATATCATTAATGCTTTGTATTTTCGGGTGGGAAAATTTGAACAGCACTGGGGACATTCGCCGAATTATCCGTATGCCGATTTGCTTGCGCATGTTCCGATAGATATTACAAAACCGGGCGATGCCTACGCGATGCGCGCCGATATACCCATAGGCGTAGGCGGCCTTCAATTTGTGATAATGGCGCGTCCCAGCCTGTTTGCTAACCCGGAAGAGCCCAAAATACAGGAATTGGGTTATGGCCTTAAATTCAATCTGGCCGTTCCGTTTATTGATATTGATATAGGCGCTTATTTTCACAAAAATATGCCGCTCCGTTTTTTTCTATCTATGAACAAAACAGTTTTCCGGCAGATGGAAGTATACGCGGAATCAATGCTGTCGTATCAAAACACGCTTGACGTAACATCCCCGCTGGATAAAATGCAGTTTTCGTACAGCATTGGATTTATCAATGATTTTTTTGACCGCCGTTTAATAATAAACGGTGAATTCTATTACAACGATGAAAAAACCGATAAGGCTCTTTCCGACAACTACATCAGAAAAGAAGAAAAAAATGAAATATTGCTTTTGACCGGTTATAATTCCGCGTTAAATATAAATATACGCCCCGGCGTTTTTTGGAACACTTCCTTTTTTGTGAATTTCCTTTATTCCTACAACATTAATTCCGGGCAGGTTGTTTCCGGGGTGCGGTTTGAACCGGTACGCCATTTGCAGATATATTTAACGACGCAGACGGCGCTGGGGACGAATGCGGACAACACCTACTACCGTAAAAATTTAGACACGGCAAACCGGCCTTTTGCGTTCAGCATTATCGCGGTTGTAAGAGGCGTATATAATTTTCAGCATTATGAATGAACAGCGGCGGAGTAAAATATGAGCAGTTATATTATTGAAGGCGGAATGCCTATTGGCGGCAAGGTAACGGCGAGCGGGAACAAGAACGCGGCGCTGCCCTGTATTGCCGCTTCGCTTTTGACACCGGAGCCGGTTGTGCTTTCCAATATTCCCGACATCGAGGATGTGCGCGTTATGCTCCAGATTTACACGGCGCTCGGCGGCCGCGCCGAGCAACTGGGCCTGAATACGTGGAAACTGACGGCGGCGGACATTGTTTCGAGCAAAGTACCTGATGAGGCCGCCGAAAAAATCCGCGCTTCGATACTGTTTGCCGGCCCGCTGCTTGCCCGTTCCGGCGAGGTGAGCCTGCCGCCGCCCGGCGGTGATGTTATCGGCCGCCGCCGGCTGGACACGCATTTTCTGGCCCTTACCGAACTTGGCGCAAAAGTTAAAACAAAAAACAATTTTGAATTCACCGCCCGCAAACTGCGCGGCGCGGACATTTTTTTGGATGAGGCATCCGTTACCGCGACCGAAAATGCCCTTATGGCGGCGGCGCTGGCCGCGGGTGAAACTGTGATTACAAACGCCGCCTGCGAGCCGCATGTGCAGGATTTGTGCCGTATGCTGAGGGCAATGGGCGCAAAGATTGACGGCATCGGCTCCAACATTCTCCATATCAGCGGCAGGGAAAAATTACACGGCTGCGAATATGCTATCGGCGCGGATTATATGGAAGTAGGTTCGTTTCTAGGGTTGGCCGCGGCAACTCATGGCGAATTGGAAATTGACGGGGTGCTTCCCGCCGACATACGGCCGGCAAAAACGGCGTTTGGCAAACTTGGCGTTGTCTGGGAACATGAAAACACAACTATACATCTGTCAAAAAAACAGGCGCTCAAGGTGAATAACGACCTGGGAGGGATGATTCCCAAAATTGATGATGCCCCATGGCCCGGTTTCCCGCCCGACCTTACCAGTATTATTACCGTGCTGGCTACTCAAGTTGAAGGAACCTGTCTAGTCCATGAAAAAATGTTTGAATCGCGTATGTTTTTTGTTGATATGCTGATAGGTATGGGCGCGCGCATTGTTCTCTGCGACCCCCACCGCGCCGTTATTTCCGGACGGGCTAAACTTTCCGGCAGTGTTGTTACCAGCCCCGATGTGCGCGCCGGCATGGCAATGGTGATAGCCGCCTTTTGCGCCGAGGGTAAAACCACAATACGCAATGTCTACCAGATTGAACGCGGTTATGAAAATATTACAGCGCGCCTAACCGCGCTGGGCGCAAAGATAGAAAAAGCGTGAGAACACGCCATCCTTGGCGTGTTCTCACGTGCGCAATTTGCGCAGGCGCAAATTGCGCCTAAAGCATAGGAACAGCGGCATCCCTGCCGCCCATCCTTGGCGTGTTCTCACGTATGCACTTTACGCAAGCGCAAATTGCGCCTGAAGCATAGGAACAGCGGCATCCCTGCCGCCCATCCGTGGCGTGTTCTCACGTGTGCAATTTGCGCAAGCGCAAATTGCGCCTAAAGCATAGGAACAGCGGCATCCTTGCCGCCCATCCTTGGCGTGTTCTCACGTATGCAATTTGGGCAAGCGCAAATTGCACCTAAAGCATAGGAACAGCGGCATCCCTGCCGCCCATCCTTGGCGTGTTTTCACGTGTGCAATTAGCGCAGGCGCAAATTGCGCCTGAAGCATAGGGACAGCGGCATCCCTGCCGCCCATCCTTGGCGTGTTCTCACGTGTGCAATTTGCGCAAGCGCAAATTGCGCCTGAAGCATGGGAACAGCGGCATCCC
>JAIRPM010000172.1 GCA_031257075.1 Spirochaetaceae bacterium | reverse complement strand
GTTTCGTGTCAAAGTTTCCGGCGGCGGCTTCACGCGCCGCGCCGTCAAGGGCGTTAAGCGGGACAAGCGCCGTTTTGGAAAGCAGGCGGAGCGCAAAAAGGGCGAGCAGAAAAAAGGCGAGTGCCAGGAAAATACCGCGTAGTATTAAAAATTTTTCATCGTATGCAGACGCGCTTAAATTACGGTAATGAATAAGAATAGTATCCTGCGCGGTTTTCCTTAGTACGGCAAATTGTTTGCCGTGCCCGTTTTCTGAAAAAATATATGAACCGGCCGCAGCGTTTGGCGACAGTATTGCGCTGTCAATAGCGGCGCGTATATTCCGCAAAAATGTGCTGTTTATTGGGTAGACACCGCTGGAGGCGGCAAGAATTTCGCCTTTAGTATTTACAAGAAGCGCCTTGCCGCTTTCCGTATCGTTTGCGGTTTCAAACGCGGAAACTATATCATCCGCGAGAAAAAAGCAGTAATAACGGGCATCGAGCGATTCAGGCAGCGCAAAAATCATCACCGGATAATTAAATTCATTCTGCGCGGAAAAAACACCGCCGCCGTTTTCCGCCGCGCCTGCCAATTCTGTTTCATGTACATTCAAATAATCATAAAATGACGAATAATCAAGTATATGCGTATTTAATAAATCAATATTGAAAATTTTTTGGGCGGTATTTACCGGCGTATTTTTTTTATGGATAATTATGCCGGCAGTTTTAGGATGCGCTTTATAAAAGGTATAAGTAAATGTATTCTTGTCCATATCGGTTGTATATTTGTCAAACATATTAACAAAAAAAAGAGCCGTGTTTTTGGTGCTGGTGAGGAGGGAATTTACCATAACGGCTGTATTTTGATTGAGGCTGTCGATGCGAAGGCGCGCCTTTGTTTCCGCGTCCGGCACGAGTTCCCTGTGTATCGAAAAAAGAACCGCCGCAAAAGATACGGCAAATATCAGCGCAAAAAAAACAGCTGCTTTCCAAAACAACGGGAAAATCAGTTTTATTTTCTTGTTCATATTATCTAGAGTTTATCTATAATGTGGAGACATCATAGATAAACTTCCTTAAAAACAGCGTTTTTACGGCCTTTAGACGGAAAAACGCAGGGTCATGCCCGCAAAGCAGCTGTCTTGGCGGCAGATACTATCTAGTTCTGCGGGCAGCCTGTTTTTTGTAAAATTCCGCCAATTTAATAATTTCTGTTACATCAGATGTTATTAATTTGTCCAGTATCAGTTTGATTTTCTGATTATCATTGATAATTGCCATAATATGCCGTTTATCCGAGGGCTGTATATTCGCCATTTTCATTAATTGTTCGATAGTTAAATTGAAAGCATAGGCCGTAAATGGGTCAAGCGGAACGCGCTCTTTTTCTAAATGTATGCACAGCATATCAAAAAAGCGCCCGGCGGCATCCGGTATATGCATATTAGCAAGTACTTTGTAATTAAACCAGATGCGGTCGGCCAGCATCTGTGTCAGGCGGGAAACAATCTGCGGTTTGGAAGCGGCCAGCGCCTCAAAATTACTTTTGCTTACAACCATTACGGTACAGTCTTCTATGGCAGCAGCGGTGGCTGAACGCGGCTTGGATTCCAAAAGCGCCATTTCACCAAATATATCGCCCGGATTGAGTACCGCCAAAATAACTTCCGCCCCGTTTGCTATCTTGGTTATCTTGGCACACCCCATTTGAATTATATACATATCTTCTCCCGATTCGCCTTCGGAACAAATTATATTATTTCGGGGATATTTGCGTATGAACGGGCTGCCGGCGACCGTGTAGCCATGACGGTTATATTGCTGCAAATCTTTTAAAGATTCTATCGCGGCCTTTCTATTGGGCGCGTTAGGATAATGTTCAATGTATTGTTTGTAGCAATAAAACGCCTTGTTTCCTTCTTTATTTGCCTGATAATACAGAGCGTTGCGGTAAAGAACTTCTGTATCTTCCGTGTCTTCATTTTTTGTTGTACGCTCGGAAAGCGTGTTATTCAAAGTACGCATCTGCCGTGAAAACTGCTGAATTATTTTTATCGCTACCGGCGTATTAAATTGAATAAGCCCTTCAAACTGCGTCTTTTGTACGGCAACAAGCACAACATCGGTTTCCGCTTTCGCGGTCTCTATTTCCTGGCGGCCGGTCATAGCCGATAACACGCCAAAAAAATCTCCCTGTTTTAACAGAGGGTGGTCGCGCTCAAAACGCGACGAACCGGCAGTTGAAATACGCACGTTCCCGCTCTGTATAATGAAAAATTTGTGGTTGTTACGGTTGCCTTCGATAGTAATAAACATCCCTTTATTATAGGATATTATTGACAACTGGGGTTTTTCTGCCATACTTTCTTGATTATCGACAAATTGCCGTATGTATGCAAGAGGGGCGGCAGATGGGCGGCGGCAGCCCGGTAGCCGGGCGGGTAAATTCAGTTTAGACTACAAAAGTATGCCCGATTTGCGTTTGTATCCGTTTGAATTACCGGCAGGCGGAAACGCGCTTTTTGCCCGTTTCCCTTTTATATTTGAAGGCCGTCAAATGCCGGAAATCTCGTGCGCCCTAAGCCTCAGCGCGGCAGGCACTATGGCGCTGGATACCGGGCAGCCGCAAAACCTTAGCGCGGCGCGGCGCGCTTTTTTTGATGCGCTCAAAATTGATGGGCAGAACGTATATTTTGCGCGGCAAACCCATTCGCGCAATATTGTTTTTTCTGACGAAGCGTATGAGCGCTTTTTTGATGATACCGATGGTTTTGTGAGCGGCGGCGGGGACGATTTTCTTGCGGTTACTGTCGCCGATTGCCTGCCTGTACTGCTCTATGACACACGCGGCGGCGCTTTTGCCGCCGTCCATTCCGGCTGGCAGGGGACAGGCATCGCGGGGGATGCTCTGCGGCTTATGATGGAACGCTACGGTACAAAGCCGGAGTGTGTCGCCGTTGTGCTTGGCCCGTGTATCTGCGGCGACTGCTATGAAGTAGATGCCGAGCGCGCCGGCCTTTTTGAACGGAAGTTTGGAGGAGGGGCTTTCGCGGATTATCCTTTGGGAAACGTTACCTTGTCGAAGACGGCGGCCGGAGGGGAAACACGCCGCTTTATAGACTTGCGGGCTGCCAACGCCGCCCTTTTAGCCGCCGCCGGTGTGCGCAATATCGCATACTGCGTGAATTGCACGTTTTCCGACAGCCGGCTCGGTTCTTACCGGCGTGAAGGCGCCGCATATACAAAAATGCTCGCCGTTATAGGCAGGCTGTTTCCTCACTAGACAGTTTTTGTGTACTGTGGTAGTGTCTTGGAAAGCGCTGATTAGAGGCAATTTAATCAGCGTTGCCCTTGGAAAACTGCCCTTGTAGCTCAGTTGGCAGAGCACATCCATGGTAAGGATGAGGTCACCAGTTCGATTCTGGTCGAGGGCTGGCAATAAAGAGGGTTACCTCTTTGGTTTTAAGTTAAGGAGATGCTATGGCAAGCAAAAAAACAGCGGTAGAACTTATTGCTCTGCAATGTACTGAATGCAAGCGTAAGAATTACACGACTAAAAAAAACAGGCGCAATACGCAGGAAAAACTGGAATTCAGCAAGTATTGCCCGTTTGACCGCAGGCACACTGTGCACAAAGAAACGAAAATTAAGTAAGATGAGGTAACCGCGAAACCGGCCGTGTTTTGCGGTTATCCCGGACGCTATTCAGATGAATTGCGTCAAAAAGGGGTATAGCTCAGTTGGTAGAGCGGCGGTCTCCAAAACCGCAGGTCGTGGGTTCGAAGCCTACTGCCCCTGAGTTCCGGGAAAATTTTGTCCGGGGAGAGGTGTATTTTGAATAAAATTGTTCAATTTATTAAAGAGTCTCATAGCGAGTTAAAAAAGGTAATATGGCCCAGCCGCGAAGATGTCATAAGTTCTGTTAAAGTCGTCATCGTTTCTACAATTATCATTGCCGCTGTGCTTGGTATTATTGATGTGCTGCTGCTTCTGGGCGTACAGGTAATTTTTGAAGGCTAAGGTAACTATATGGCAGTGGCATGGTATGTATTGCAGGTTTACTCAAACAACGAGCGCAAAGTTGAAAAGTTGCTCCGTCAAAAGATAAGCGCCGGAAAACTTTCTAAAGATGTACTTATAGACATCAAATTGCCTATTGAAGAGATAACCGAGGTAAAAGACGGCAAAAAACGTATTCTGAAAAAGGTGTTTTTGCCCGGTTATGTGCTTTTGGAGATGGATTTGCCGGACAAAGAAAAAAACTGGAAAGAACTATGTTCTGAGCTGATTCAGACACCGGGAGTAAACGGCTTTGTCGCCACGCGGCACAACAACCGGCCCAACCCTCTGTCCAGTGAGGAAGCGCGGAACATACTGCAGCGTACGGGTGAAATCAAAGGTGAGCGGCCTGTCCGCGCCCGTCAGACGTATGCCGTAGGTGAGCAGGTCAAAATTATTGAAGGCCCGTTTGAATCTTTTACCGGTACTATCGATGATGTCAACACCGAAAAAAACAGGCTCAAAGTAATGGTTGTCATTTTTGGGCGTAATACCGCTGTGGAAGTGGACATTATACAGGTGGAAAAAGTTTAGCGGCCCCGCCTGCGCGGCGGGGTTGTGGCTGCAAATTTGCGGCGCAAAATCGTATTTTTACTTCCTTGCCTGCTAAATTTTATTTTTCTTGACATTTTTTTCTCCCTGTGCTATATTGCCAGTATGCGCTATGAAGAGGGTGCTGTTTTTGCGGGAGCGCGGCCTGTTCCGGCCGGCGCTTACACGGCGGCTGCCGTTGCCGGCTGCCCCCACACCAACAGCAGAAAACCCCACGGTCTTCTTTGGGGGGGGGGCGCCGCCCCCCCGGGGGGGGGGCCGCGGGGGGGG
>JAIRPM010000117.1 GCA_031257075.1 Spirochaetaceae bacterium | reverse complement strand
TTATTAACAAGCCCTGCCGCCTAATAGGTTGACAGCGCGAATGAAAGCACAAAATCAATACCTGAAAATGGGTCTTCGGGGTTGTAGCCGAGAGCACCGCGCTGCCATTCAATTTGGCCGTTTTTGATTTTGAAACGTTTTGCAAAAAGAAAGCGGAATGGGAATTGGGGTATCGCAAAACGGACACCGCCGCCAAAACTAAACCGTAAGCGGCCGGCAAAACTGCCATCGGCATTGTCGCCTGAAGCAATCGGGTCAAAGTCAAAAATACGGCCCGGTGTGCTGGCTACTTCCGCTATATCAAAAAAGCCGTCCAGCGCTAACATTCCAGGAACAATAGGAATACGCAATTCCGCCCAGTTTTCCCAGAGCGCAAAGCCGCGGTTGTTGCGTTCATTTACCCAGCCGCGCCCTGTAAACATGCCGTCAATGTATAGTTTACTCGTATCTTCTACTATGGGCGCGCCGTAACCGGGCTGCGCAAACAAAAATGACAACCCTGTATGGAGGCCGAACACCCCTTTGAACGCCCAGTTGTCACCAATGGGCAGATTCCACAATGTAACGAAACCTTCGAGTTTAAGGTCGTTGCGCATATAGTGTTCTTCTTCGATAGCGCCGGGCAGAATGCCGTAAATCCCGAAACGGTTCATTATATAGTAGCCTCTGGAAGGATCATAATAAATGTCACGGTTATCCAAATAGAGATTTGTTGAAATAGACGTTATAGGCGTTAGTTCATTGTTTCGCTCGCGAAGTGCCGGGTCAAAAGGCCGGTAAAGGTCGTCATCGTACGTGTTGATTTTGAAGCCGCCGCGTATATTGCCGCCCAAACCAAGGTTGCCTAGAAATGTAAGCCAGCGGTATCCGGTGGAGAATCCCAGCGTAAAACTGTATTGTTCGTACTTCATTAAATACTCATCGGCGGGAAGTTTGCTGTTGGCTATATAATCATTGTACGAAGCAAAACCATCAGGGTATGCGTAGTCTTCATTACCGTAAAAAAAGGGCGCTTGATTGTCCATAAGCGCGTAAAGCTGCCGGTGCTGTACTGTTAAATCAAAACCGCCGTTCAAAGGCAGGCCAAAAATCCAGCGGTGCGTGTACTGAAGCGATAAATTTTGTGTTGTATCCGATGCGTTTATTTCCGCGCCTAAAATATTGCCATAGCCTAAAAAATTTCGGTCTGTCCATTTGAACATAATGGAAAACGGCAGGAGCGCGTTGGGGTCTGTCGTGCCGGAAAAGGTAATACCCGCTTGAATTTCGGTAGTCATTTGTTCTTCAACGTTAATAACCAAATCCATAAGGCTTTCGGCACTTCCGGGCGGCGTTTCAGGTATAACGCTGGAAAAATACTGCAAATTGTACAAATTTCGCAGCCCTTCCATAACTTTTACCTTAGAAAAAACATCGCCCGGCTCCAGCGGCATTTCGCGCAAGATAACTCCCGGCCGCGTTTTTTTATTGCCGCGTACAATAACATTTTCGATATGCGCCCTGTTGCGTTCGATAATGGTGATATTATATGAAAGTACGCCATCTTCTTTTTTTTCATCCCGCGCTATCGTATTGAATATGTACCCGTCATTATAATATTGGTCGGCAATACGCTGCAAATCCATTTCCAGTTTGCGCGCGTTTACCACGACATTTTTTTTCGAAGTTACCAATTTGAGCAATTCTTCTGTCGTGAATATGGTATTGCCACTGAGCATAATTCCGCCGAATGTATAGATACGCCCTTCGCGAAGGCGGAATGTCAGCGTGAGACGGCTGCTGCCTTTTGCGTCATGGACAACATCGCGTACAACATCAATAAGGTCAGCATCGATATAGCCGCGGTCGCGGTAATACTGCATCAAAGTCTGCCTATCGGCAATCAGTTTTGCTTCTTGAAATGCGCCGTCCTGCAAAATTCCTTTGGGTTTAAGCGACAACACTCCGCGCAGTTTGCGTTCTGAATAAACCGTATTGCCTTCAAACCGGATAGCATCAACTATGACTTTTTCGCCTTCGTTGATAATAAACGTAAGCGTTACCGAGCCGTCTTTGCTGGTCTGTGTTTCAGAACGCACTTTTGCGTCCACATAGCCTTTTTCCAGATACTTTGTAAGGATGGCTTGTTCATCAAGCCTGATTTTGAGGGTGTTGAGTACATCGTTAAGTTTGAGCGTTATTGTGTCTAACAATTCGCTGCGGCGCAAACCGGCATTGCCCGAAAACAAAATACGGGTAAGCACAGGGCGTTCAACAACCGCAAGGCGCACTATAACACCGGAGCGGTCGGCACCAACGGCCTCATAATACGGGCGGATTTCTTCAAAGTATTCAAGTTCGTAAAGATTTCCCAAAAGTTCAAAAAACAAATCGTCACTGTACGGCTTGTCAACATAATGCTCGGTGATGCCTTCTAAATCGGCAAGGCGAATGTGACGGAGGCCGGTGAATGTGATATTTTTGATAATTTTTCCGTTCCAGTCATTTTCTTGGGCATGAACGGGTGCTATGAACGCAAGAGTGCCCATAACTAAAAAAGCGGCTATAAGCGCTCTAGCAATTCTTCTATTGGACAGGGATGTCATTAATTCTCCATGAACATTTTTAAAACCCAAATCAAAAATCCATATTTCGGGCTAACAGTATTGAGGGTATTTCCAGAAACTGAACTCTTTAGAAACGCCCCATAAATAAAAAAATAGAGTATGGTACAGGTTACATAGGGGTTTTGCGGGAAGCCGCTTCTCAACATTTTCAGAGCGCTGTTTTTCATTTTTGCGCCGCCTCTTGTTCCAGCGCCGCCCGCAGCGCCGCGCTGTCTTCTCCAAAGCGGGCTATAAGAGAACTCACACATTCATAACCAAGCGCCGGAACATAGCCAAAGGCAAAAGCGGTTGATGCTTCAAGGAGGGCGGCGCAGCGAGAAGCATTCGCCGTGAGGGTGTCTATGCAGCGGGTGCGAAACAGGACAAGAGCGCGGCAAAGGAGGGAAAGACTGCCCAAAAGGCTGTCGGCTATCAGCGGGCCAAATGCGTTAAGTTCAAAGTCGCCGCGCCCCGCAGCGGCACTTATAGCGTAATCATTCGATTCGACCTTGATGGCAACTTGAATCGCCATTTCCGGGATGACCGGATTTATTTTGCCGGGCATAATCGAACTGCCTGCCTGTACCGGCGCAAGCCGGATTTCTCCCAGACCACCGCACGGCCCTGAATTCATAAGGCGCAGGTCGCCGGCTATTTTGCTTACATTGACAGCAAGCGCCTTCAAAAGGCCGGATACTTCAACAAACACATCACAGTTTTGGGTAATGTCCATAGGATATTCAGCGGCAGCAAGCCCTATGCCGCACATATCGCGCAAGGTTTCAATAACGCGCTGGCGGTACCGGCGAAAGAGACTCGCGCCGGCATCTCCGGCGGGAATGCCGCGCCCCACAGCCATACCGCCTATGTTCACCTGGCGCAAACGTTCTTCCATTTTGTAGAGACGCCAGCGGTCGCGGCCGACAGCCTGCGCCCATGCGCCGAATTCCGAACCGAGCGTAACCGGTACGGCATCCATAAGTTCGGTACGCCCCAATTTGGCAATACCGGCAAATTCATTTTCTTTTTGCTGGAGGCTTTCCTGTAGGGCGGCACATTCGGCGGATAGTTCGCGTAAAAGTTCTATTGCGGCAATGCGGAGCGCTGTCGGATATACGTCGTTGGTAGATTGCCCGCGGTTTACATCATCGAGCGGGCTGCAAGCTGTGTAATCACCGGCTTCTTTTCCCAACAGGCGCAGCGCGGTATTGGCAACCACTTCGTTCACATTCATGTTGGTGGACGTACCGGCCCCACCTTGCAGGGCATCTACAATAAAAGGGTTTGAGCCGGAAACAAACTCCCGTATTGTTCCGCCATTACCGCTTAGCAAATCGTCGCAGGCAGCAACTATGGCCTGCGACAATTCCGGCTTTACACCGAGTTGTTCCCATGTGCGGGCGGCAGCCTTTTTGACAAGTATGATTGCCCGGACAAGGTAAGGATGTACAAGCCGGTAATCAAGCGCGAAATTTTCCGCCGCCCGCAAGGTGTGTATACCATAGAGCGCATCACCGGAAACTTCACGTTCGCCCAAAAAATCATGTTCGGTACGCATTTTCATACCCTAAAACTAACCGAATTTTCAGAGATGCCCAAGACCGCCGCGTTTCATTGAGGCAGCTGCCTTTTTAAGGAAGAGAAAATGTACGGGCAATGTTCAAAATTTCTTCGATATCAAGGCGCTGTTCAAGCGCGGCGGCTATCGCATCGAGCGCCGATTCTACCCGCTTGTTTTGGTCCAGACCGTCCGATTCTGCGCCAATCGCGGACAACAACCGCGCTCTCATGCGAGGGTCGTCAAACAAACGATGTACATAGCAGCCGGCCACGCGCCCGCTGGGGTTTGTTACGCCGTCAAATTCGCCGGTAGATAAGCGCAGAAACGGAATAGCGCCGCTTTCCGCTTCCGTGCGCCCGCAATGGATTTCATACCCGCGAAAAGGCGTGTTGTCAGGCAAACTTACGCCTTCAACTTCGGTAACGCGTTTGTCCGCGCCTAAAACCGTTTTCACGGGAAGCAACCCCAGACCGGCCGCCTCACCCGGCACGCCTTCTACACCGAGCGGGTCGGCAATAGTTTTGCCCAGCATCTGGTAACCGCCGCATATACCCAGCACAAAACCGCCACGCCCGGCATGCGCGGCCAGGCCGGCCGCCCAACCCTGCTCTCGAAAAAACGCAAGGTCGCTCAATGTTGATTTACTGCCGGGTAAAATAACCATAGCCGCATCCTCCGGCAATGGCTGACCGGGGGCTATACGGACGATACGCACCGATTCTTCCGCCTCAAGCGCATCGATATCATCAAAATTTGCTATGTGTGGCATAAGGGGAACGGCGATTTTCACGCCTTCTGCCCTGCATAAATCGGCAGGAATAGCGTCTTCCGCGGGAAGGCTCCGCGCTTCAACCAGCCAGGGCACTATACCCAATCCCCGCCAACCCGTGCGTTCTTCGATAGCACGGTAACCTTCATTAAACAGGTCAATATTGCCGCGAAACCGGTTTATAATAAAACCTTTGATAAGCGCCGCATCATCCTCGTCAAGTACCGCTTTGGTTCCGACAATGGACGCAATAACACCGCCGCGGTCAATGTCGCCTATAAGGATAACAGGGACGTTCGCGGCGCGGGCAAAGCCCATATTAGCAATATCGCCGCGCCTTAGGTTGATTTCCGCCGGACTGCCGGCGCCCTCGATAATAACAATATCGCTTTCGGCTTTTAACCGTTCAAAAGACTCCATTACGCAGCCCAAAAGAGGGGCGCGCCGGCAGGTAAAATCTTTCGCGTCAAGCGCTCCGTATACTTTTCCCTGAACTACGATTTGAGCGCCGGTATCGGATTGAGGCTTCAAAAGCACAGGATTCATGTCGGGCGTAGGCTTTACACGGCAGGCTTGCGCTTGCAAAGCCTGGGCGCGGCCTACTTCACCAGCACTTGTCGCCGCCGCATTGTTGGACATATTCTGCGGCTTAAAGGGGCGCACCGTCAGGCCGCGGTTTGTGAACAGTCTGCAAAGCCCGGCCGTCAGTATCGATTTGCCGACATCCGAGCCGGTTCCCTGGAGCATGATAGCACTCATGAATACTTATGTTACTTTATTTGTGAATATTTTGCAAAGAGAGACTGTTTTCTTTTCTCTTGACAGAAAGAGTATAGGTGAGTATAGTGGGAGGCATGGAGGAAACGATGAAAGGACTAAAGAATTTTTTGAAAAAGGCGGTGCTGGGCGCAGCTGTAATGATGCTAGGCGCGGCTTGTAACAAAGGCGTTATAGACGCGAACGACCCTGACGGCGCGGCGGGGGCGGACGGCGTATTAGTAGAGACAGGCGCTCCGGGGCTAACACCCTCAAAAGCGCTGCTTTATCTTACCGAGCCGGCCGGGAAGGAACTGACGTTTAGCCTGGGCGATGAGGCTTTCAAGAACATTGACGTGCTCTGGATGGCCGACCCCGCAGGGATTGCGAAGGTTGAGGTAGTCGGTTCTGACAGTCGGAAGGCGGTAATAACGCCGCTGGCGGTCGGCGTAACGAAGATACGGGTAGAAACGAAAGCGAAAAAAGGCTTCAAACTGGACAAAAAAGTAGAGTTAGCGTGCGATGTTACGGTAACAGAAGGGCTTTCTTTTGATGCCGGGGAGTTGCTGTTATTTAGCGATGACAAGGCGGACGGCCCCGCGTTAAAACTGAACGTTTCCGAGACGCACCGGCAGGCGCTGGCCGAGGGGAAAGCAGAGATAAACTGGGAAGTAACGAGCGGGCTGGAGCCGAGCGCGCTGATACGGCTCGGGAACGCCATCGGCGGTCCAAATGCGAATGCCGTGATAGGCGGGGACGAGGGGACGGTAACGGGCGATATAGACGATGACTATGTGGCGCATTTTTCGCCGGTAGGCGAGGGGCAGGTTACGGTGAACGCGCGGTTTGTCCCGACGGACGAGGGACGGAACGAGGGTCTTGAGGATGACGAGGCCAGTTGTTTACTGACGGTTGTCGGGCCGCTTGGGGTAACGGTAACGGGCGGCGCGAGCGGCGCGGAACTGGCATCTGACGGAAGCGCTGCCGGGGCGGTTCAATTCAACGCGAGCGTAACGCCGGCGGGTCTGGACGCGTGGTCGCCTGTTATAGTCTGGGAGTCGAGCAACACTACCGTAGTTAGTCTGTCGTCTGACACCGGGAGTGTTATAGAGGTAACGGGACTTATCAAAGGGGTATCAGAGATTAAGGCGAAGGTAAGCGTGCGTGGGCGTGAGGCGGTATCGAATGTGATAGTTTTCACGGTGCGGGAGAACGGCACGCCGGAGTTCCCGGTAACGGACATCACGCTTTCGCGAACCGGGTCGTTTAACCTTACGCGTGGGAACACGAGCGAGGAGATAGCGGCTGTGCTGACACCGGCCAATGCCACGGAAAAGAACGTAACGTGGAAGGTAGAGCCGAAAGAAGCGCTTACAATAGTGAACGGGGCGGACCAGTGGCACCGGAAGTTCAAGGCGGCGGGGAGCGGGAGCGCAAAGGTAACGGTAACATCGCAGGACACGACGAATGGGAGCGTATCGAAGAGCGTTACGGTGAACATCACCGCGTTATCGGTAGACATAACCGGGAAGGGGGAAGTGGTTGCGGGGAGCAAGACAGACCTGACTGCGGTGGTAACGCCTGCTGATGCTATGAACAAGGGCGTAACGTGGAGCTTACAGGGCGCGAATGCGCCGAAGGCGGAGATAACGAGCGGGCAAGCATCGGGGACGGCCACGATAACGGGGAAAGCGGTAAGCGCGAACACGGTTGTAACGGTGCGGGCGACTTCCACGGAGGACATGGGCAAGTACAAGGACTACAGCCTTACGGTGAAGCCGCACACGTTTACGATAAAGTACAACAGCAACGGGGGGACGGGGAGCATAAGCGACCAGTCGGTAACGTACGGGTCGAGTCCGACGCTGAATGCCGGGACAGGGTTTACCAAAGCGGACAACGCGCTTATAGCATGGAACACCCAGAGCAACGGTTCCGGTCAGGACTTTACGCCCAATGCGGTGAGCGCTGCGGCCGGGGTTCTCGTGGAAAGCGCCGGCGGAACTGTAACCCTCTATGCTAAATGGGGGCCTGACAAACCGATAACGGCAAGTTCTCCCGGAGCATCTCAGTGGGTAGTGCCGACGACCGGCACATATACGATAGAGGTATGGGGCGCTCAAGGAAACAGCGGCGGCGGGTCGGCCTTTGGCGGCTCTGGAGGCGCGGGTGGATTGGGCGGCTATAGCAAGGGCGAAAAACTATTGCTCAATGCCGGGGACGAGCTTACGTTTAGGGTAGGTGCTCAGGGCACGGGCGGAAAAGGCGGCACGGCCGGTTCGTACACTTACAGTGGCAAGACCGCGACCGGCGGTGCTGGAGGCGCGGGTGGCGGGATGACGGCTGTGCTTAAGGGAGCCGAATATCTCATTGTTGCCGGCGGCGGCGGTGGTGGCAGCGGTGCCGAGAGCTATTATGAGGGCAGCCAGAAAAACAACATCCCAGGCTCTAAGGGCGGCAGCGGCGGCGGGTTCGGTTCGCAGGCTACAGGAGATACAGGGACTCCGGCGACATGGACGCTAACAGACGGATTATATACATACGCGCATGGCAAAGGCGGGTCAGGTAACAACCCCGGCTCACCCGGAACTGATGCCGGCCCCGGCGCGGGTGGTAACGGGTATGGAAGTGGACAGAGTGCATCTGGAAAGAACTGGATCTATGGAGATGGCGGCGGCGGCGGCGGCGGCGCGGGCTACAGGAACGGCGGCGGCGGCTGTGGTATGGGCTATAGCGGCGGCGGCGGCGGCGGTTATGCCAAAATCGGCGCAACCGGCTTCGCAAGCGCTTCAGGGCAAACCGGCGTTCAGTCAGGTAACGGCAAAGTCGTTGTCACCTTTGTAAAGTAAAATAACAACGCGGCGGCACTCATCCGCCCAACAAAAACCCCGCCCTTGCCGGGTGGGGTTTTTGTTGTGGAGTTATGCGTCCTTTTGCGTACTACCCTAGCCTTTTCCGCAGGCACTGCGGTATACTGCCATTATGGTTTATTCTGTCGCTTTTGCCGGCAAGGGCGGTGTCGGAAAGACAACAACTTGCGGGCTTTTTATTGATTATCTGGTAAACGCGGGCAAAACACCCGTGCTTGCTGTGGATGCCGACCCTAATTCAAACTTAAACGAAGTGCTGGGCGTTGATTTGGAACTCACGCTTGGCGATATTCGTGAGGAAATAGCCAAAGCGGAAATTACCGACGCTATTCCTATCCACATGAGCAAACCCGAATACGCCGCTTGGAAATTTTCGGATGCCCTCATTGAAGAAGACGGCTATGACCTCCTTGTAATGGGACGCACTCAGGGCAAAGGCTGTTATTGCTATGTAAATGACCTCCTCCGCGACCAGGTTAACAAGTACTACCAAAATTACAATTATCTTGTGGTTGATAACGAAGCAGGACTGGAACACATAAGCCGCGGGATTTTGCCGCCGGTTAAATTGATTCTTTTGGTAAGCGATTGTTCACGCCGCAGTATACAGGCTGTCGGGCGTATAGCCGCAATGATAAAAGAACTCGACCTCAAAGTAGAAAAAACATTGCTTATCGTAAACCGTGTTCCAGGGCCGGAACTTGACGCGGGCATACTTGAAGAAATAAAAAATCAGGAACTTGACCTCATCGGATTTTTGCCCCAGGACGATTTGGTATATCAATACGATGCGGCGGGTAAACCGCTGGTAACGCTGCCGGCAGATTCCAAACTGAAAACAGCTCTTGCCGGTATTATTAACAAATTGAATTTATAGGGAGTTTTTATGTCAATACATATTGCAGCCAAAAAAGAAGATATTGCCCCATTCGTGTTGCTGCCCGGCGACCCGTTGCGCGCAAAATTTATCGCTGACAACTTTTTGCAGGATGCGTTCTGCTATAATACCGTGCGAAACATGCTTGGATTTACCGGTATCTACAACGGTAAACGTGTTTCCGTGCAGGGAACGGGGATGGGTATTCCGTCCGTATCAATCTATGTGAACGAACTGTTCAACGATTACGGTGTCCAAAAAGCGATACGCATAGGCACCGCAGGCGCGATACAGGAACATGTCAAAATACGCGAATTGGTGCTGGCATCGAGCGCTTGTACCGATTCGGGAGCAAACCGGCACCGTTTTGGCGGCAAAAGTTTTGCGCCGGCCGCCGCTTTCGGGCTTTTGCACAAGGCTTTTCACAAGGCCGAAGCGCTGGGCATTACGCCGCATGCCGGGCCTGTTTTTACCAGTGATATGTTTTACACTGACCCGCCGGACAGTTGGAAATTGTGGGCGCGTTACGGTGTGCTTGCCGTAGAAATGGAAACAGCGGAATTGTACACGCTTGCCGCTAAATACGGGCGCGAAGCGCTCGCAATACTCACAATAAGCGACAGCCTTGTTACAGGCGAAGCGACATCCAGCGAAGAGCGTGAAACGACATTCAAAAATATGATGAATGTCGCGCTTGAGACCTTGGTATGAAAGCCATGCGGAATTTTTGCGCGGCGGCCTGCGCCGTTATGTGCGCGCTTACAGCGCAGGCATGCGCGTTTCACATTAGCGCGGAAATTCCATTTACCGTAAACGGAAACCTTGTTCCCCTTTCGGTTCGTTCCAAAAAAGCAGTGAGCGGTATTTTTTCACTGAATAAAAATGCCGAATATGTTTATTCGCTTGATACACAGATTCCGGTACCGGAAAATTCGGCGCTTGACATTCAGTATGCGTTGAATGTGTCAAAGCCGGCAGCAACGGAATCCGGCGCGGCAACCCTTATTGTAAAAGCCGGTGAAGGCCCCCTATGGCTTTTGCCGTTGTCGCTTGCTTTTATGAATATAGAAGAAGCCCCTCCGGTGCTGCGCTATAAAATTCCGCTCAAAGAAAAATATATCGAAAAGATACACATAAAGATAAACGGCGAAAAAAAAACTGATTGGGAAATACGCATCGATTCAATGGCGGTAACACCACTGGCGTATGGGTTTTCCCGCTTTCCCGCCGGTGAGGCCGGCAGCGGTATCGAAATTACACCTTTCGTAAAGTACGAATCTGTAGACGGCATAGGCTCCTACCTCATATCAGTCCCGGACGCTCACCACTTTGAAGGCCGCGTTCAAGTTGTTGCCGAAGGCGCGGCAAACGGTTCTGTTATTGACTGCAACACACGCGCTTTTTCGTACTTTGCTGCGCCCTACACGCCTCTCCGGCTTACGCTGCCGTCCGCTATTATTGGCGCTAATCCGTATCCGGTGCGCTTTTCGGGAGACACGCAGGGCCTTGTCGTGCTTGCTTCAAATACACCCTCTTTCCCACACGAACCCCGTACCGCCGACCCGTACTTTGTACTCACTTTTCCACAGGTTTCATGGCGTGATGAACGTTATGAAGTGTTCCGCTGGGAAAGTTTCCCCAGTATACTCATCTTTGATACAGCATCCTACGAAATACAAGACCGTATATTCAAACGGCTTGCGTTTTTTGCCGAAAAAAAAGGCTACCGCGGCAAACTCACAAGCGATGCGGAACTTGCGTCTATGCATGGCTGGAATGCGCATGATTACAATACGCAAACACTTACAGCATTTTACAATTTGGCAGGCCAATTGCATTTTCCTATTACCCGCGAAGAACAGGAACTACGGGAAATTCTTCTTGCCAACGGTATTATCCGGCAATTGGCAGATGGCACATACAGCGAAGGCGAGGGCGCGGTCATTTCAATAAGCCGTGAATCAAATGACTATTTGAGGCTTATGTTTATGGCGCATGAGGGTTTTCACGGTATCTATTTTATTGATGAAAATTTCCGCGCCTTTACTGCGGAACGGTGGAACAACTTGAACCGTACCGCAAAACGTTTTATCGTTTCGTATTTTGATTATCAGCAGTATGATATAAACGATACCTATTTGCTTGTAAATGAATTTATGGCGTATGTTATGCAGCAAAGCGCCGGCGCGGCCGCCGAGTACTTCGGCAAAACGATAGCCGAGCGCATCGAGGCAAGCGATTGGCGGCGGACTGTTTTGCCGGCCAAAGATGCCGCCGGTGTTTGGCCTGCCCTTGCCCAATCTTTCGATGCCGAAGCCCGCGCCTTTTCGGATTATGCTCGCGGACGCTGGGGCCTTGACTGCGGCCGTGTTTGGCGTGTTCGCGGGTTGTAAAACCGGCGGCGGCGCGTTTTTATGACGCAAAATCTTCTATATACACCCTGACCATACGCAAAGAGCCGGCAAAGGAAGATGTTATGCTGTCTCTAAAAACACTGGAACTGTTATTAAAACTACAGTTTTCGTCAATGACATGGAGACCGGTTTCAAAAATCACTTCTTCAGGAATATCAATAACAACCTGCAATTCACCGATTTTCCGGCCTGTTTGCTGCGAATACAGCGCCGCTATCCGGGCCTCTTCTTCGGCACGCTGTTCTATGTTTACACAAGCGCCATGCCGTGCGGCCGAAAAGCGGGCTTCCGACTGGATGTTGCCACGCGGCAGTTGAAAAAGACGGCCTTCACGCGCTTTTTGGGCAAGCGCAAAAGCGGGATGTTTATCCGGCGCAAGGAGCGCAAAAAGCCCGGCATCGTCAAGGCCATACAAATTTTCACAGGCAAAAACACCATCACGCAGCCCAAGGTACACCGCTTTTTTTACCATAGCGGTCGCACACCGGACGCGATGATGCCAGTAAACACTGCGATACATCAAATACTTTGAAAAAAGGATACTTTCTACGCTCGGAATTCCCCGCGAATCAATTTGAATGCCTTCGGTTTTATGAGGATGAAGCATACTGATAACATAATCAACATCTTGAGCGCCATAAGGCACGCCGCAGCAACGGGCATCGCGGTTAAGGTAATCGAGTTTATCGGGGTCAAGCGCCCCAGAAAGAATTTTCCGGTAAAAGGCAAGTTCGTTTCCTTCATCTGTCTGCCCGTATTCATTTTGAATATCAATAATCGCCGCCGTAAACACCGGGTCTGCGCCGGTTTTCCCAATAAGGGATTTCAGTGGTTCCTTTTGAACAAGGCGAGCAGAAAGTGTTTCATGCTCAGCAAGAGGGAGTTCTTTGAGGGAATGCGCATAGGGAAAATGCCCCGCATCGTGGAGGAGGGCGGCGCAAAGCATTGCCATAACGCCTTCCTCGCTTAAAAAAGAATCGGCACCTTCTTCGGCCAGATGGAGGAGAATACGCCGCGTAAGATGATAAACGCCGAAAGAATGGGCGGCACGGGTATGGGACGCGCCGGGATAGCAAAGGTACGCCGGCCCCAGTTGGAGGATACGGTGCAATTTCATAAAAGGTTCGCTTTGGCTTATTGCGTCCAGTTCGGGCGTTAAGTAAATATGCCCCCAGAGCATATCACGGCGCGGCTCGGTAAATCCTGAAAGAAGGCGGTCTATAACTTTTGACATAGTAACGGTTTTTTGTAATGGCGGCCTATTTCCCTTGGGCTGTTAAAGAACATTTGGTATGACAAAAAAACGCCCGTCGCGTTCGGGGGCAAGCGCGAGCAGCGCGTCTGGAGCAGTATCTGCCTGAGTTTGGTCAGGACGGAAATGTTTTGAATCGACCATAAACCGGGATTCCCTCGCTTCGGCAAGAGGCCTACCAAAAGATTCGCTATCGGCTTCCGCATCTTCCATCGCGGCAAAATACGATACCATATCGCTAAAAGATTTTAACGAGCCGCGCAATTCATCTTCGCTCAAAGTAAGCCGCGCAAGATTTGCTGTTATCCGCAAATCGTCCATAGTAGGACTCTGTCTGTTTTCCATGATTTCAGTATGCTTTTCTTTGCCGCTTGCGTCTACATACCGCCCGCTGATTCTGATAGAGAAGGTCGTTGTTACCTTTGCAAAGTAAAACAACAGCGCGGCGGCACTCATCCGCCCAACAAACCCCTCCCGGTAAGGGCGGGGTTTTGTGTATATGCATTGTATATTTTTGGACTTGTAAGGCAACCAACAGCAGTCAGAACTTCAGCCCTAAGAAGCCCTAATTGTTCATAACGCTTTTCGGCGGCAAATTCTTTATCATTCAGAGGAGCGGACCAAGCGGAAACCAATGTCGTGGAGTCGGTAGGTCGGAGGATCGTTGAGCCGGTTCGCAAGACTGGCAAATGCCTCCGAAAAAAACCAACTGCCGCCACGCAGCACCCGGTAAGCGCCCGAAGCCGCGCCGGTGTAGTCAGTCTGATTCCCTGCCGGATAACTATCATACCAGTCCCAAACCCATTCCCACACATTCCCGCTCATGTCGTACAGGTTCAACTCGTTGGCGGCCTTTTTGCCAACCTCATGCGTTTTACTACCAGAATTGATATCATACCACACATAGTCGTCTATGCTGTTGGTTCCATTGCTGCCCGCAAAGGGTTTGGCACAGCCTACTGCGGCATCTGCCCCCATTGCCGCCCACATCCATTCCATCTCAGTCGGCAAACGGTAGCCGTTCTTCGTCATATCCGCTGCTACTGCATCCCAGTCCGCATTCAAACCTGACGAAGGTATGCCGCTGTAGGCAAGCGCCGGCCAATCGCTTACCCCGACCACACTGTACACAGGCTGCCTCCCCGCCAGCAAACTCAGTTTGTTGCAGAACGCTATCGCGTCATACCAACTTACCCGCTCTACCGGGCTCTTGGCGGCGTTGCAGAAAGCACTCGGATTGATTCCCATCACCGCTTCAAACAATTCCTGCGTTACCGCAGTCTCTCCAAGCCAGTACCCTTTCGTGATGACCGATACATTTTCCGCAGTATCGTCCCGCTGAAAACCACCCGCCGGCACATACCGAAAATTGAGCGCCGGAATGTTGGCGGCGTTGTCAGTTGTCCGGCTGCCCCCTGCAATTCCGCTCATCAGTTTGACTTATCCTCCATCTGCTTCCAATCCTTGAATAACTGATTTACAAGCCAGTCCGACAGCGCGTAGACATACGCGCCTGCGGACGCGGGCGATGAAACGGCGGCGGGATGTTTTTCGTTTACCTTTTCGGCGGCAAGGGTAATTTGGTGTTCTTTGCCGTCTCCGGTTTGGATGATGAGCCTGCCGGGGACGGGTCCGCTTCCGGCTGTGATAAACGGCTCATCGGCG
>JAIRPM010000083.1 GCA_031257075.1 Spirochaetaceae bacterium | reverse complement strand
TCCCCTATGAAAAGGAGCATTCTTGGCGGGGAGATTTTCGCCTCGCCCGTTACGAGCAGGATACCGTCTTCGTCCGGGTTATCCTGGCCGGGCGGGTCCATAACGCCTTTGCGGCAAGCTGCGCTGAATAACACGATAGCCGCGCCGAGCGCCGCCATCGTTACCATAAAAAGTTTTCTTTGATTTTTCATAACATTTACCTCCTGTACAAAAAATCGCTACTATATTCCGGCCGCCCCAACGGACGCGCCGCGTAAGTCCTCTTACAAACTTACCTTAAACAGACCGCTTTGCGGCCTGTTTAATTCTTTGAATACAATGTTTTCGGGCGCACTGTGCCCGAAAAAACGCCGCCGCAAGGCAATGCCCTGCGATTACGGCGGACGAGCCGGCCTAATAGACAGCTCCCGGAGAGTATTAACAATATCACGTGAAAAAGGCCGTACACGGCCTGAAATACCGCTGAAACAGCGGGTTTTAGCAACTGGGGGGGGGGGGGGGTAACTAATCGTTTGTTGTTTTATGCTGTTGGTGTGGGAGCGGACGGCAACGGCAGACGGCGCGTTCACTGCCGGGGCATAGCCGAAAACGGCGGCCACTGTGCAAGCGCAGGCCGGAACAGGCCGCGCTCCCGCAAAAAAAGCACCCACTGCATAGCGCATACCCCCAATATACCACATGGAAAAAGAATAGTCAAGAAAAAACGGGGCACTCTGATTTTCAACATAGCCGGGCAATTTTGCCGGCGCTACCACGTCATATTGAGCGCGATGCCGGCAGATAGCAGTATGTTCAGCGTTTCTGTCTTTTCGGTGTGCGAGAAACCGGCATCAACAAAGGCTTTGAAGGTAAAGTTGCCCGCAATGCGGATTATCGATTCATGACCGGCAGAGATTTGCATTGTTGAATACCCGTCCGTCTCGTTCAATGTGAATTCCGCTTTTTCGCGGCGCAGGCGTTCTACAGGCCGCGCCTTCAATTCCGTAAAAACTGTCCATACCGAAGCACTGCCGAAACGCGCCAGCACCGCATCATAAATCTTCCCAAACAGGCTTTTTTCGGCGGGCGCCGTCCAGTAAAGCCCGAAAAAAAGCCCATAACCGGCATCGTGTACACTTACAAGGTCTTCGAATTCAATTTCGGAACCTTTGAACCCATAAAAAAAGAACGATTGGGCCGATTGCGCTTTCCAGCGGACGGCGCCATCTTTCGGAATAGACCATTCGGCGCTCACCACCGAATCGAATTCATCATTCTGATAGAAAGGGAAAAGGGCCAGCCGGCTAAAAGCGCCCGCTATGTTTACCGCGCTGTGGTGTACCGCGCCGCCGGTAACAAAGGTGTCGGCAAGGCTGTCCAGTTTGCGGCTCAGGTCGCGGCGTATGTAACCATCGATGTCCCGGGGAACAAGCGGGTGAAAAGGCGCTAACTGAAACGAAATCCGGTATTCATCACGGAAAAGGCTGTCATTGAGCGCGCTGCCGGTGATTGCCGTGTCTGCAGATGTAACAGACTTGTTAAAACGTTCCCCGCCGTCCGGGTCAAAAAGGGCATAAAACGGAATTTGCCCGTAAAGCGGCAGGGCATCGGCAACGCCTCCCCCAAAAAGAGCTAAATCTTCAATTTCCGAAGCGCTCTCCTGAAACAAACTCCGCTCAAACCGCCGCTTTATGCTAAAAGAAGCCCGGTTCCCTCCAAACGTAAATGGAAAGGCCGCCTCCGCGCCATTGGTATGGCCGGAAACGCCGAGGCTCCTTGTAAAAGCGGCGCTTCCGTCAAGCGTCAGCGCCGCGCCCCATGCCGCATTGCTCCCCGCCGCCAAAAAAGCCGATTGGCCGGGATTGAATGCCAGCGAAGCTTGCGTTTTGCGCTTGCCGGCATCAGAACCCGCATCCGGCAGCAGCGCCGGCCATGTTTCCGCCCATACCGCGCCATAGTTGCCGGAAAAAGCCGTATCCGCAGGGCTTGTGTAGGAAAGGCCCGCATTGACCGAAAAGTCCGGCCGGCCGGATACACCAAATCGCGCCGTCCAATCACGGGCAAACTCCGTTTCGTTCTTGCTTTCCGCCGCAAGAACAGCGCTCATCTTGCCGCTCAAAAAAAGCGCCGCCCCATGAAGCCATTGTTTGTTAAAAGGGTCAATGAAAAAACGTTCCTCAAAGCCGGCAGGCCCCCAAAAACGGCCTATGCTGTGCCCCCCTTTCCAAAACAATGTTTCCCCGCCGCCGGAAAAAGCCGCTTCGCCCTTCAGTTGAAAGCCGGCTATCTCTATTTCCGCCAGAGTCGCGTTGGCAAACGAAGCCTCGCCTTTCTGCTGGTTTGACGGCAAGCCATCCCCGCCGCTGGGAACGGCAATGCCCCATGCGATGACCGCCGCTTCGCTGTCCGCGCGTAGACGGGCATTCGCAAGAAGCGGGAAACCGCGGATGCCGGCGATAGTCCCCGGTCTGCGCCATTCGGCCGAAATCCCCGCATTGCCGGTAAAGGCATCATCGCTTTCGGTAAGCGTAACTTCATCAACTTCAAACGAACTTTCAACGCCCGGGCTGTGTTGAAAAAACATCAGGTAAGGCGCGGCATCTGTTTCCTTCGGCGAATTCACGTTGTACAGGCTGACAGCGCCCCATTCAATAGCTGCGGCATAAACGCCGTCTACAAAAATGCCGCGTTCAGAGCCGCCATACCGCGCTTCAACAAGCGCCCACTTCCCCCGGGCAAACGTGCCCGCCGGAATAAGAGCGCGGAAGTACTGTTTTGCGCTTTTTGAATACGCATCCGTACCTTCGGCAAGTATAATCTCGAAAGCGCCCGCCGGTTCGTTTAACCGTGCGAAAAAAGCCATACGCCGGTACGCTGAAAACGGAATTTGTGCAAGCCTTGCTCCGGCTCCGGCCGCGGCAAGGGCGCTGTTCTGCTCCCACGACACGTTCAGGACGCGCTGTTTTTCACCATTCGGATGCAAACGTTTGATAGTCCCGCCATAACTCTGCGCAAGGCTGGCATCAGGTATTTCCACAGCGCTGATGCCTTCCGGCAAGGCATCAACGATGCCGGCATTGACGCTTAACGGTTCCCAAGCGGCGCCGCGCATAATCGGCTGCGCGGTAAGCATGCGGAGGGCAGGCGTACCGGTTTCCCGCACTATGACAATCCGCAGGGCGGTAGCTCCGCGTAAACGCCGGCGTTCCGCTGTATCCGGTTTATAACTTGCCAGATGCGGCACGCTGTCGGGCAAAGCACCGGGAAAAGATGGGCTAAGGGTAACGTTGGTATCAGGTACGGGAAAAATTTTCTTGCTTACAGTGAGAGCGGGGTTGTCATAGAACGCGCCGCCGTCTGCGGCAAGTTCCCCGATTTGCGCATACACCGAGAAAGAACCGCCGCCGATAATTTCATAGAAGCGGAAAGGGATTTCTATTTCGGACACATTTTCTACAAAGCCTTCCGGTAATTTTGCCGTCCAGCCTGTCCATACCGCTTCATCGTTAAGGCTAAATTCGGCAGCAAGCGTATCGGAAGCAAGCGCCTTGTCGCGGACAGGATAAGGCGCGTTTTTGCCGGAAATAACCGGCGCGTTGTTTTCGACCGGCAGTAATTCTCCCGAATTCAAAAAATCCTTTCCAGTATAATCGCGGTAAACCAGAGCAGCACGGCCGCTAAGCGCCAAGCCGGAAAAAACGGCCTCCGCGCTGCTGCCCGTTTCGGCTTCCGGCTTGGCGGACACTTCCGATTCCGCCGCCGCCAGCCGGAAAATACGTTCATTTCCTTCCATGCCGGCAATACGGTACATTCCTGCCGTATCTTCCGCGCCGTATGACGCGCCAAGCCTCAGCGCCAGTTCCAGATTTTGTTTCGTATACTGAAAATAAGCGCCCAATCCGGCTTTGCCCGGCGTTACATTGTCCTGCGAAAAAGAATCCTGCGCCACATTCCAACGCCCCCCGATGGCGGCTCCCGCGGCCATAACGGCCTCTTCTTCCCGGACCGGCTCGCTTTCCCATGTAAAACCAAGCCCGCCGGCAATACTCCCTGCTTTGCCGCCCGCATTGAGCCGCAAAAAACTTATGCGTATTGTTTCGTTGAAAAAAGCGGGGCGCTCCAGTCTGACAACCCCGGAAGCCGCGTCAAACACGAATCCTGTGTCTACAAGTCCGCTCCGCGTAACCTGTATCGAAGATTCAATAACATTGCTGCCTATTTGATAGCCGCCCACCGCGCCAAAAGAAATAAATTTCAGCCGGACATTGCCCGGGTCGCCGCCGTCAGGCAGATAGAGCGCCGGTTCGGCGGCAATACCGGCGGGGGTTCCGGCAGCAGCATCCGCAAGCGGCCAGAGCGCCGCCGGCTGCCGCGCCCTATCGCCGCCGCCCGCAAAGGACGCGCCGCGCAATTCGTAGATGCGGCGGGCATAGCGGGTTAAAAAATCAGCATCGTTTATGTCGATGCTTTCCGACTCATGGTACAATTCCAGCGACCATGCAGCAAGAGCAGTGTCGGAGGCGGCATCCACCAGATAGGCTGCCGCCGTATCGTTTACCGGCGCTTCATAACGGCTTTGCCGTTCAAACGGTGAAAAAGTCCCCTTTTCGTAAATGACAAGCGCTTCCCTGCCTTCCAGCCAAATAGTGCCCGGTTTTCCAGCAGATGCGCCGGGTTGGGGGTAGTCTTCAAGGTTAAACTGCGTCCCCGTTCTATCAAAGTATGCCTGCACATCCCCCAAATAGCCTGTTCCCAGAACGCCGACATTTCCATAGCGTCCCATATTAACCCCCTCATAGTACACGACGACCCGCCCTTCCGCCGGCCCGCTCAATTCAATAAGGCCAAATCGCGCCGAAACTGCCGCTTCGGACGCGCCCGCCCGCCGGTAACGCCGCCCGTCACTTCCGGTTAACGCGCCGTTTTTGTCTTCTATGTAGACAAGCGGCAGGGCATTCAAACGGTCATCGGGCAGCACAAACGAAGCGCCCCGGTAGATGTCGCGGACACTCTTGTAGTTTTCATACCGTTCGCGGCTGCCGGTAAAAACACGTTCCTCGCGGGAAGCATCGTCATAGCGGAACAACGCATGCAAATTGATTTGTCCGCCGCCGAATTTGCCGTAAACCCCTAGCGATGCCGGCGAATTGCCGCCCAAATTCAGGTAAGGGAACGCCGGAAAATCAAGGCCGGTATTGCCTATTCCCACGTATTGGACAAATTCTCCTGCTTTTCCCCTATAACCGGCGCGGTAACTATTCAATTTTGCTTCTTCTTGAAAACGGCCTTCGGCAAACCACCTGTCCATAAGCAGCGCCGAAAGCGTAACATCCGCTTCCTGGGTAAAAAGCACCGGCGGGACGGACTCGCTCCGCCAGCCTAAACTGTTGTACGTCCAGCCAAGCGAACCGGTAAGCGTCCAATTCCAGAAACCGTCAAGAAAAAGAGAAATTCCGCTGTTCCCTCGCTGCCACGAAAAAATCTCGGCAGGCGCTTCTTCGCCAGGTTGAAAAAAAGATGGCCGCGGCTGTGTGGAATCCGTATCGGCCGTTTCTCCGGCAGGGGCAGCCGTTTCGTCAGCGGGCGCGGCTTCGTCTTGAGCGGCAAGTTGAAAGAACGCCGCGCTTCCAAACACGGCTATCAGGAAAAAGAGGCGCGCCTTTTCACGCGCAAATACAGGCATCCGAAATTTACCCTTTGGGGAACATGCGCCCCGGACTGCCGCCGCAAACGGCGCTTTGAACGATTCTGGGGAAACAGCGTTTCCCTTGACATAATAGCGCAGGGAACAGTATGGGGGTAGTGCATGAGAGGCCGGAAGGCATTACAATACCGGTATGAATTGGCGGAATATTTCTACGCTATGCCTTATGTTAACGGCTATCCCGCTTGCCGCACAAACCGCCCCGCGCAGCGCATCATCTTCTACAAGCGCGGCATCAGTTATTGACAATCTGCAAAATGGCGCTGCGGTAAAAACCGACAGCGCGGCAGAGAAAACGCCTTCGACAGGAGGAGCGGCCGATGAAGAAGAATTCGATGAAGAAGAATTCGAAAAGAACTACAGCGGCCCCAATATCGGCGTTATTTACGATGAACGGAGTAAATCAGGCTACTTTGTTATTGATACGGACGAGCAGTACAAAGAATACCATTATTTGGAGCAAATTCGTTATGACGACCTTCTGTTTGTACTTACCGATACTCTTTCGAGGCTCACGAAGGACGGCTACCGTTGGTCGTCATCCCCTGAACTCGAAGTCTTTACTGAAAAACTGCCCGAAAGCGAAGTGGCCTTCATCTACGAAATCGATAAAAAACAGAATGTCGTCAATGCCCGCGTTCAATTTCCCGATTTCAAGATATCCGTCTCCGCGGTAAAAACGCGGGACAACCGGCACCGGTATGACGCATCAAGCGGACGGGATATGTTCCAACTCATCAATACATTCGCCTACCGTATCAACGAAGTAGAAAGCGTACTCGGTATGGATAATATCGAATATACAATGCGCTTTTTTAGAAAGAACGCGCCGGAGAACTCCGGCAGTGCCGAAGAAACCGCTCCGGAGAATCCTGACAACGCGGCAAAGCCCGCGCCTGATGCCGCAATTCCGCCGTCAACGGTTCCGCAGGCGCGCTAGGAGAAAACGATGGATTTTTTGTTAATGGTACAACCGTATTGGTTGTGGCTGGGTATCACAATAGTACTTGCGCTTATTGAATTGGCAACAGCGTTCAGTCTAACAACTATTTGGTTTGCGATACCGGCTTTCCTGCTCATTTTTATTTCGGGAATTGTTGTTCCTGTCCGCTGGCAATTGGCTATTTTTCTTTTCTTGTCCCTCGTCCTGCTCATTGTTATCCGTCCCTATGCGCTCAAAAAACTGAAAACCGGACAGGTAAGAACCAATGTTGACAGTTTAACCGGGCAAACGGCGCTGGTAACAAAGTGCATCGCCGAATTTGAAAAAGGCGAAATCAAACTCAACGGCCAAATATGGTCGGCCAAACCGGAAAGCGGCGGCGTACTAGAAGCGGGTGTTAAGTGTACCGTTCTGCGTGTCGAAGGCGTCCATGCCATAGTCTGCCCTGAAAATGAGCAAAACCCGCCGCCCCAAGCATAAATTGCCGTTCCGTTCATTGCCCGCTTGTCAATCTCAGAAATAAAGAGGCAATGACCGGCAGGCAACACTCGCAATGAATCAACCGTCTTGATACCAGAATAAATTTTTATCCGATTTATCCAAAGCAGGGTCAAGAGCGAGCGCTTTTTGGCAATCTTTTTTTACGAGTTCTGTATTGCCGCGTTTGTAAAACGTCATTTTCCTGCGGCTGAACTGTATTGTTGGCGCTGTCGGTTTGGGTGACGGCGGTTCCACATTCCGGGCAAAATTTGCTTCCCGCAGGCAGTTTTACGCCGCAACTCCGGCACGACAAAACAGCACCGGGCGCTTTTGCCCCGCACTCGGAACAAAACTTGCCGCCTTCCGGCAACTCTCTTTTACAATTTGGACAAATTATAATTACTCTTATTAGTATTACAATGTATAAATTGGCAATATAGCCTCTTAAGCACTGCGGATTTGCCAGAATATCATCACCTTGCTCAGCGGTGATACGCTTAATAATGTTTACAAAGATGGAAGATGCTCTGGTAGTTGAACGAAAAGAAGGCGTGGAGAAAGGTCTGTTGTAAGGTTATGAATATGGGCGCAAACCGTGAATACAAAAGCAGCGTTTTCTCGTATTTGTTTGGGCGGCCGGAGGTATTGCGGGAAGTGTATAGCGCTCTGCAAGGCGTTGAATTGCCGG
>JAIRPM010000058.1 GCA_031257075.1 Spirochaetaceae bacterium | reverse complement strand
CCGGTTTTTGGGCGGGCGGGCGGGCATCAGAGCCCGTCCGCAGAGGCGGCCGCCGTGGCGGCTGCCGCCTTGTTTTCCATAGTTACTTTGTTTTCCGCCGCGTCCTTCAACGCCAAGCGGGCGGCAGCCCGTACGGTGCGGGCAAGTTTTTCGTTTATTGAACAACGGCGGGCAATGTCCGCAGGAAGCGCCTCGGCAAGCGCGGCTAGGCTGCCAAATTCATTCATTATAGCCGCCGCCCGTTTCGCGCCAATGCCGTCAACCAATTCCAGCGTCCCAAACGCTAAATCTTTGGAACGGAGGCGCCGGTTCAGGCTTGTCGCAAAACGGTGCGTCTCGTCCCGCACCGCTTGCAGTAACTTCAGACCCTCACTGCGGCGGGAAAGGCGCAGCGGCTCCTGCGCGCCCGGCAGCCAGATTTCTTCATCACGTTTGGCAAGGCCGGCAAGCGGAATGTCCGCGCCCAGTTCGTTCAGCGCCGCCCTGGCAGTGTTTGCCTGCCCCAGTCCGCCGTCTATCAAAATGAAAGAAGGCAGCGGTTTTTTCTCACGCAAGAGCCGCGCATAACGGCGGGTTACCGCTTCACGTATCGCGGCAAAATCATCCACTATACCGATTACGCTCTTCAGTTTGAAATACCGGTAGTTCTTTTTGTCAGGCACGCCATTCTTGAACGATACCAAACTTGCTACAGGATGCCGGCCGTCCAGTTGGGCAATGTCAAAGCCTTCGATACGCGCAGGTTTTGCGCGCAGGCCAAGTACGGTTTTAAGTTCAGCCAGCGCCGGGCCGTTGCCGCGTTCTTTTGTCCGTTTGCGCACGTCTTCGTTGGCATTGAGATACGCCATATTCATAACGGCAGTGTCGCGGGCAGACCGCGCCGGTACCAGTTCCGGCACAAATCCAAACACCGACTGAAAATAAATTGTACACTCCTTCTCGTCAAATCCCCATCCGCCCTTCTCGCCTTCTCCGGCCGGTATGTCCGCATAGATTTTTGCCGGCGGTGTCTTTCCCGGCGTGTAGTAGTTTGTGATAAAGGTCAGCAGCGACTCGGCATCTTCGGAAGCCGAGTACGTCGGGAATAATTCCCGCCCGGTAAGTTTGCCGCCGCGAAACGAAAAAACAGAAAACGAAGCAAGGACACCTTCGGACGCATACGCTATGTAGTCGCGGCTTTCGGGGTCAAAGTCAACAACCGCATTCGACGTGGAAATGTTTTCGATAGAGCGGATGCTGTCCCGCAATGCGGCCGCCGCTTCGAAACGTTCTTTGCGCGCTTCGTTGTGCATTTTGGCCGTTAAATCCACGATAAGCGGGCCGGTTTCCCCCGACAGCAGCGCCGCCGTTTTACTGACAAGACGGCCGTAATCTTCCACGCTTATTTTGCCGCAGCAGGGCGCGGCGCAGCGCTTGATGTGGTAGTACACACACGGCGCAGAGCGCTTGTTCAAAAGCCGGCATTTCCGCAGCATAAACAGTTTCTCGATAAGCGCTAAGAGCGTGTCTAAAGAATGCATATTTACATAAGGGCCAAAATAGCGCGAGCCGTCTTCGATTATAGTGCGCGTTTTGAATATACGCGGAAATGTCTCATTGGTAATACGCACCATAGGGTATGATTTCCCATCTTTCAAATCAATATTGTATTTTGGGGAATATTGCTTTATCAGCGTGTTTTCAAGGAGCAGCGCTTCGTATTCATTTGATACAATAATGGTTTCAAGAGTATAGGCATTCCGCACAAGTGTTAGAGTTTTGATGTCTTTTATGCTGCTATTGAAATAACTGGAAAGGCGTTGGCGCAGGATTTTTGCCTTTCCTACATAAATGACAGTGCCGTCCGGGCTGCGCATAAGGTAACAACCCGGCGATTCAGGCGCGGCGGCGGCGGCGGCTTTCAGCCGGGCACGCTGCGGCGCGTGTTTTGCATTAGTAATATTGTTTTCCTATGGAAGCACTGATTTGTGCAGCCGAGCATAAATCAATGCTTGGTCCTTCGTCTGTTTGTTGAAAAACCGCATAACCAGGCTGCGTGGGCATAAAGGCTGCCTCGCAACTGGTTCGCATTTTGGCATAAAAGCGCGTATCGTCCAAGAGGCACAGCCCCGTAAACACCGGCCGCCCGGTATGGCGTTTCGGTATCGAAGCGCTTACTTTGTTTCTGAACTGAGGCATGCTAAGATAAAGGCGGGAGTGTGCGGATTGAAAGTACAAGAATGGCGGCAGTTTGTAGACGGCGAAGAAGGGAAGGCGCTGTTTTCGGCGCTCTATGGAGATGAGATTGGAACGCAGCGCGCCCGTTACCAGAAATTGCTGGACGAAGCGGCACGTTGTGTGAGGCACGTTGTGCCTCACACCGTGCCTCATACTGCGGCCGCGGATATGCGGCTCTTTACGGCGGCGGGGCGCACGGAGTTGGGCGGCAACCACACCGACCATAACGGCGGAAAGGTGCTTGCCGCGTCCGTGCAGTTGGATGCCGTTGCTTTTGCGTTTCCCCGTTCAGATAACAAGATTGAATTCCACTCCACAGGCTTCCCCTGCGTCCAAATCGACATTTCCGAATTAAGCCCGCAAAACGCTGAACGCGGCAAACCGGAAGCGCTGCTCCGCGGTGTGGCGGCAGGTGTTGCGAAACAGGGCGGGCGTATAGGCGGCTTTTGCGCCGTTGCGGACAACACGGTTTTTGCCGGCTCGGGGCTTTCTTCTTCGGCGGCGCTTGAAGTGCTTGTCGCAAAAGTTTTTGACGGGCTTTACGGTTATGTTTCGCATGAATGTCCAAAAAACGAACCGCTTACGCCGCTCTGTTTGGCGCAGATTGCCCAAAAGGCTGAAAATGCCTACTACGGCAAGCCGTCGGGGCTTATGGACCAGGCGGCTTCGGCGCATGGCGGCGCTGTTGCGATAGACTTTGCGGATGCGGGTAATCCTCTTATTAGAAAAATTGACTTTGACCCCGGACGTGCCGGCTATGTGCTTTGCGTTGTGAACACAGGCGGCAGCCATGCCGGCCTAACCGGCGACTATGCCGCCATCCCGGAAGAAATGCGCCGCATTGCGGCGTTCTTTGGCAAAGAGTGCCTCCGCGCCGTTGAAAGCCGCACATTCTATGCAGCGATAGACGGCGGCGGTGCCGCTTGCGGCAACCCCAAACTGAGGGAAGCCTGCGGAGACCGCGCCATACTCCGCGCCATGCATTTTTTTGCGGAAAATGACCGTGTAGACGCGATGTGCGCCGCCCTCGACTCGGTGAATGCTTCGTTATGCAAGAAAGAATTGCGCGGTCATTTTTCAAAATTCCTTGATTATGTCCAGGAAAGCGGCGATTCCTCACGGGAATTGCTGCAAAATTGCTGGGCTATTCCCGAATCGCAGGGTATAAATTTAGCGCTTGTCCTAACGCGCCGTTTTGCCGCCGCGCTATCAGACGGCGTTTCAAAGACCGCCTGCCGTGTGCATGGCGGCGGTTTTGCCGGCTCTATCCAAACCTATATCCCCGCCGCCCATTTTGACGCATACAGACACTCTATGAAAACAGTGTTTGGCGCTAACGCTGTAACAAAATTGAACATCCGCGCTGTTGGCGCGGCGGAATTACCTCTTCTTCCTCTCATTTATCAGCGAGTACAGCACGGGGATAAAAAACAGCGTTATCAGCGTTGACGACACGAGCCCGCCGGTTACGGTAAGCCCTATCGGCTGTATCATCGTGGACGATTTGCCGGGGAAAAACGCCATCGGGATAAGCCCCAGAATCGTGGTGAGGGTCGTCATAAGCACGGGGCGCAGGCGGGACTGCCCCGCTTCAACGCAGGCTTGCCGCACCGGAACGCCGCGCCCCACGAGGAGGTTGGTGTAATCAACCAGCACGATGCCGTTGTTTACCACCATGCCTACCAGCATTACAAT
>JAIRPM010000031.1 GCA_031257075.1 Spirochaetaceae bacterium | reverse complement strand
TCGGTTTTTTTAGCCGTTTGGTTAGAATTTGCGGGTCGTTCAGGTAATCCCAGCCATACCAGCCCTTCAAACAGGCTGTACCGTCGTTTGTCCTGCCGGGAGCGGGACGCACGTCCAGGCTTTTGTTTGCCGCTTGGTCAACGGTAAACATCAGTTGGCACCCCGCGCCGCAATACGCGCAGGTGGTCTTAATTTCTTTTACTGCCATAGTAGCCTCCATGAATAAAAGTGCCGAAGTTTTACAACAACTCTTTCAGTGTAACACAAAAACACAAAAGGCGCAACTTTTTTGATAAAATAAGTTGCACGGGGAGAAAACGCGGTATCGGAAGCGGTTTTAGCCCGCTTGCCGGATTCGGAAAAACATCACGATTGATTTCCATGACTTGAAACAGCCCTACTTCTTCTTTGTGATAAAAAATGTTATATTAAGGCAACGTTGATTAAATTGACTCTAATCAGCGTTGCCCCTTGTAGTTTCTTCGCGATTTGCTTTTTAGTTATTGCAAATCGTTGTGAAACTACAGGGAAAGTAATCATTGATTTATTCTCGGTTGAATAAATCAGTGCTTCCCTATGGGAGGTTGTCATTTCGCTAATAACCAAATGGCGGTATTTTAGTTTTTCGAAGAATGAGTTTGTTGATTGCCAGTCAAATATTATCCGGCACAACATACGCAGTGTTTGTATTAGCAGTTTTGCCGCCGCTTCTTTAATGATTATTCTCTCGTTTTATCCCGCCGGGGAGAGCGGCCGTTCATGGGTGTTTTATCTTCCCGCCGCGCTTCAACTAATCATTTTTGTCATTACATTTTTTATTAAACAGATGCGGAGGGTGCCCATTGCGGTAAATTATATATTCCTTGCCCTTTTTGTGGGAGTTGTGCTGATTTTCTGCATGGTAAGCCTTATCTATTCGCAGTCGCCGTACACAACCCGCTTCCTGCTCTACTTTTTTGTTTTTGAGGTGCTGCTCATTTTTGATGCCCTTGTTTCGATAATAGGCAATTTTGCGGTTGTGGCGGGTTTTTACGTTATTTGCCGTATTTTTCCGCCGGACACCTTTGGCGGCATTTTTAAGAATTGGCATTTCGATTTGTGCAGTGTTGGGATGGCGGCGGTGTTTAGCATTGTGCTGAATTGGTTTACCTCATATATGCACATCAAAAATTGGATTTTGGCGCAGTCTTTGACGGCCGAGCGTAACCGCTACCGCGATGAAAGCGTCCATGATATGCTTACCGGTCTCAACAATCGGCGCAGTTTTGACCAGTCGGTAGAATTCTATATTTCGGTGTGCAGCCATGTGCATCAAACAGTTTGCGTAGTCATGTTAGATGTTGATTATTTCAAACTTTACAATGATTTTTACGGGCATCCGAAAGGTGATATTGTATTACAATCGATGGGAAATGTACTCAAACGCCTTGTGGATGAGGAGCATGTCTATGCGGCACGGGTTGGCGGCGAAGAATTTATCATGTTATGGACGGAGAACCGGACGATAGAATGTGAACGCATAGGGCTGAAACTCCGTCAATTGATAATCGACCTGAAAATTCCGCATGAAAAATCAAAGGCCGCCCCCTATGTTACCGCCAGCATCGGTATGTACATAATGCGCGGCGGCGCTAAGTCTACGCCGGAGGAACTATACCGCACCGCCGATACCGCCCTTTACAAAGCCAAAGAATGGGGGCGCAACTGTATTGTTCTTTATGACTCCAATGACGGCAACTTCCGTGAAGTAAACCTCCGCAACTACAAAGAGTTGCGCCGGGAATAGCGCCCGCGCGGCCTCTTCCGAATTTAGTTTTTCTCAACTATAATAGACACAATGGGCCGTACATTGGTATTTGTAAATCAAAAAGGGGGCGTGGGTAAAACAACTTCCGCCATAAACATCGGCGCGTACCTTGCGGCGGAAGGCAAGCGCGTCCTTCTCGTTGACTTTGATTCACAGGCAAATCTTACCGGCGGCCTGGGCATAAAAACAAAAAAAAACGGTGTTTATGAAGTGCTTGCCGGCGTTGTTCCGATAAGCCGCGCCGTTCAGTCAAGTTCTGCCATAAACCTTTTTGTTTTACCCGCAAGTATCGATTTGTCAGGCGCGACCGTCGAACTGATAGGCAAAGACCGCGCGGATTTCTACCTAAAAGAAGCGCTCGGTTTGGTAAAAGCGGATTACGATTATCTGTTAATAGATTGCCCGCCGTCTCTTGGTGTACTTACGATAAACGGGCTTGTAGCCGCCGACAGTGTACTCATCCCCATGCAGTGTGAATACTTTGCGTTGGAAGGGCTGACTTTGCTGTTAGAAACAATCAAGCGCATTCAAAATTCGCTCAATCCTGAACTTTCAGTTAATGGTATCTTTTTTACAATGTATGATTCCCGTACCAAACTGGCGCAGGGTGTAGTCAAACAGGTTACGTCTTATTTTAAGGATAAGGTTTATGCTACCATTATTCCGCGCAATGTACGGCTTTCCGAAGCGCCTTCCCATGGCCTGCCCATTTCAATCTATGACCCCGGCTGCCCGGGCGCTTTAGCCTATCAGAGTTTAAGCCGGGAAATTTTACAGCGTAATTGAGAATGTTTCTAAGGAAAGTACAATGAAGCCAAAATTTGGATTAGGAAAAGGATTGGAAGCGTTGCTTCCCATAGGCGACATGGAACGGGCCGAATTCTCAAAAAATGCCGGTGAAATGTTCCTTCCAATAGAGCGTATTGTCCCCAACCCCGGGCAGCCGCGCAAATTCTTTGACGAAGCCGCATTGAAAGAACTAGCCGATTCAATACATGAAAACGGAATTTTGCAGCCCATCATCGTCGAGGAAACATCCGGCGACCCGATATCGGGCGGAGTGTACACAATTATCGCGGGCGAGCGCCGCTACCGTGCCGCAAAACTTGCCGGTCTTGAACGCATCCCCGCGCTGGTGCGGAGTTATTCGGATGAAAAGCGCCTTACCGTTTCAATAATCGAAAACATCCAGCGCGCAGACTTAAATCCCATAGAAGAAGCAGCCGCCTACAAACAATTGATAGACTTGACAGGTATGTCGCAGGACGAAGCCGCCGCAAAACTCGGGACCAAACGTTCAACGCTGGCCAACGCTATGCGCCTGTTAAAATTACCGGAACCGGTGCAAAATGCCCTTATTTCCAGCGAAATTACTCCCGGGCATGCCCGCGCTATTCTTTCGCTGGAAGACGAAAGCGCCCGCGGCGTTCTTTTTGAACGCATTATTGCCGAAAGTTTGAATGTCCGTCAGGCTGAAAAACTTGCGGGCGATTTACTGGGAAGCGGCGGCGCTGGAATAAAAAGCGCCGCCCCCGGCGGCGGGAAAAGCTCTCCGTCCCGGGACCCTAACCTTGAGGCAATGGAGCAAAAATTCATCGAAACGCTGGGAACAAAGGTGCGCATAGATGGTGATTTTTCCGGCGGCGCTCTGAAAATCGAATACTACAATGCGGATGACCTTGACCGCCTTTACAACCTTATTGCTGGAGCATGATGAACTTAACCGGTGTACAATGCGGCATTGACGAAGCAGGGCGCGGCCCGCTTGCGGGGCCGGTTTATGCGGCGGCTGTTGTGCTGCCGGAAGGCTTCCCTATGCATATCCTCAACGACTCAAAAAAATTAACCGAAAAAAAACGTGAAGAAGCGGCGGCTGTCATTCGGGCACAGGCATCTTTTGGTGTGGCCTTTGCCACTCATGCCGAAATTGACGAAATTAATATTTTACAAGCAAGCCTGCTGGCGATGCGCCGCGCCTTTGACGCGCTCGCTTCTGCCTTTCCCGATACGGCTTGCCGCATTACTGAAGCAATTGTGGACGGGACTTTTGACCCATGGAAAGGCATAGAGGCTGCCGGCCCATGCTCCGTCCAGCCTGTCCCCAAAGCGGACGCAACCGTTTTTGCGGTAATGGCTGCCTCAATTCTTGCAAAAACTGCCCGTGATGCCCGTATGTATGAATTGGCCGGCCTCTACCCTTGCTACCAGTTTGAAAAACACAAAGGCTACCCTACCGCTCTGCATCGTGAACTGATAGCGCGCTACGGCCTTTCGCCCATTCACAGACGCAGTTTTAGGGTTAAAAATTGACAACTCCTTTCAAATACGCTTCGATGAAAGGGTCTATATCGCCGTCCATTACCGCCTGAATGTTGCCCGTTTCAACTTTGGTGCGCGTGTCTTTTACCAGCGTGTACGGCTGAAACACATAACTCCGCACCTGATTTCCCCACGAAATATCCTTTTTTTCAGCGGCAAATTTTTCGTTTTCTTTGTCTTTTTCCTGCTTATAATGCTCGTACAAACGCGCTCGCAGCATTGACATTGCGGTAGCGCGATTCAACGTCTGGCTGCGCTCGCTCTGGCAGGCGGCAACGATACCGGTGGGCAGGTGCGTAAACCGGACGGCGCTGTCTGTTTTGTTGATGTGCTGGCCGCCCGACCCGCTTGAACGGTAGGTGTCTACGCGCAGGTCTTCCGGCTTTATTTCGATTTCGATGGAATCGTCCAGCACAGGAAAGGCGTAAACGGATGAAAAACTCGTATGCCGGCGGGAATTCGCGTCATAGGGTGAAATCCGCACAAGCCGGTGAACACCCGTTTCGCATTTGAGATAACCGTAAGCGTATGCGCCGCACACCTTGACGGTTGCCGATTTTAGCCCGCCTTCTGCTTCCTGCATATCAACGTCTTCGACTTTGAAACCGCGCCGTTCCGCCCAGCGGAGGTACATCCGGTAGAGCATACCTGCCCAGTCACAGGCTTCGGTGCCGCCGGCACCGGAATGAACGGTAAGGAAGCAATCATTGCCGTCAACCTCGCCGGGCATGAGTTCCAGCAGGTTTTGTTTTTCGTATTTTCGCCTTAACGTATCAAAGGCCGCCTCAATTTCGGCTGCTTCGTTTTCTTCCGCTGCTTCCAGCGCCAGTTCAAGGTGGGCGGCAATGTCGCCCGCTTCGGTTTCCAATGCCATCCATGGCTCAAAACGGGTTTTGAGCGTCTTGAGAGAGGTAAGAGTCTTTTCTGCCGCTTTTGAATCATTCCAAAAGCCTTCGGCGGCGCAGTCCGCTTCGAGCGTGGCTATCTTTTTTGCAAGACCGGCGTCCTCAAAGACGCCTCCTGGTTCCGGTGATTTTTACGCCCAACTCGCGGACGGGGGCGCTTAGTTCCTGTAATAACATGGTTATATTTTATCCGAATACGGCTGTAAATTTATATACCGTGCATAGAGCCCTTGGCAATGCTGATTAATTCGATGCTTCGGCAAGCCTTTAATTGTTAAGGCAGCGCTACCATTCACGCGGGCTGTATTCACCGGACGGCTCTATGATGTTGAACGTGTCGCCGGCGGGGATTATCACGAAAAAGCCGTTCCTTAACGCAAACCGGCGTTCGTTGTTGTTCACTACCATTCCGGCGACCGCGCCAAGATACTTTCGGGTGTCCCCGTG
>JAIRPM010000156.1 GCA_031257075.1 Spirochaetaceae bacterium | reverse complement strand
AACAGTTCGCTCACCGGGGCGTACTCGATGCTCTGTTCCAACGCCGCCGCCGCCAAAGTCGCCGAAATCGGCTCGATGATAACCTATCTGGAGTTGTCCTCCCACCCCGGCTACATGGACGAATTTGTCGCGGCTTGCTTCATCCCTCACACGGACGCTTCGTTGTTCATAAGATAAAAGTGCGCGGGATAGCGGCGGCTGTAGAAAAAAGCATGAGGTGAAAATTTGGAGCATAATTGAATTACGAAAGTATGGGAAAATGCGCTCTGCTTACTCAGATTGAAGATGGAAGGCCGGTTTCATCGTTGACCCTTGCCGAATTGACCAGCCTGTGCGCCGAACTGCGCCATGTGATTATTGAAACGGTCGGGCGCAACGGCGGCCATTTGTCGCCGAATTTGGGGGTGGTTGAACTCACCGCCGCCCTCCATGCGGTTTTTCACCTGCCGGACGACAAAATCGTCTGGGATGTGGGCCATCAGTGTTATGCGCACAAATTACTTACAGGCCGCTATACGGCATTTTCTTCATTGCGGCAACAGGGCGGTATCGCGGGCTTTCCGCGAACTTCTGAAAGCCCTTGTGATGTATTCAACACAGGCCATGCTTCCACATCTATATCGGTCGCGCTTGGGCTGCTCGCCGGGGAACATTTGGCGGGGAACAGCGCCGCCGCATGTTCGGTTGTTGCCGTTATTGGCGATGGGGCGCTTACCGGCGGCTTGGCATACGAAGCGCTTTCGTGCGCGGCGCATCTGGCGCTGCCTCTTATCATCATACTGAATGACAACCGCATGTCGATAAGCCCCAATGTCGGCGGGCTTTCCCGTCATTTAAGCCGTCTTTCGATGCGTCCCAAATACCAGACCTTCCGTACCGCTTTTGATTCAATGACCCTCAAAATACCGCTTGCCGGAAAAGCGCTTTTTAACATAGTCCAGCGCCTCAAACGGGCGGTAAAGGCGGTATTCTATCAGGACAATTTCTTTGTAGAACTAGGATTTGAGTATGTAGGGCCGATAGACGGGCACAACCTTAAGCAACTTACCGGCGCTTTTGCCGATGTAAAGGCGCGCACCACAGGGCCGCGCCCCCTTGCCAGCCCTGTGGTTGTACATGTGATAACGCAGAAAGGCAGAGGCTATGCTCCTGCCGAAGATGACCCCGGCAGGTTTCACAGTACAGCCTCTTTCTTGCATACGGCGGACGATACCGCGCCTGCTGCCGAACCGGCTGCTATGCCGTGGACGCGGATTTTTGGGACGGCGCTCGCGGAGGCGGCGCGGGAAGACAGCCGCATCTGCGCGATAACGGCGGCTATGGAGCGCGGCACCGGTTTAAGCCTCTTCAAAAAAGAATTCCCCGGCCGTTTTTTCGATGCGGGAATAGCCGAAGCGCATGCGGTAACGTTTTCCGCGGCTCTGGCTGCGCGAGGGCTGCGCCCTGTAACGGCTATTTATTCCACCTTCATCCAGCGCGCCATCGACTCGGTGATACATGACACGGCAATAGCCTCGCTGCCCGTTGTTTTTGCCCTTGACCGCGCGGGCTTTGTCGGCGGAGATGGTGAAACACATCAGGGCCTTTTCGACATTGCGCTTTTACGGACTGTTCCCGGCATTACTATTATGGAGCCGGCCGTTGCCGCCGAACTTCCGCTTATGCTCCACTGGGCGCTCGCGCAAAACCACCCCTGTGTTATCCGTTATCCGAAAGCCGAAGCCCCCAAACCCGATACGGCGCTAAGCGCCCGCCTTTCCGTACCGCTCACACCCGGACGCGGCGTGTTTGTCAAAGGAGGAATTGATTTTTCAGCGGCCGCCAACTCCAGCCCCACGGCGGCCGTTTGCCTTGCCTTTACCGGCAGCCTGCTTAACGAAGCGCTCGAAACGGCGCGGTTGCTGAACACCCGGGGCGCGGATTGCGACCTCTACAACCTGCGTTTCCTTTCCCCGCTGGACGAAACCTTCTTTACCGCTCTTGTTTCCCGTTACCGTGTTTTTGCTCTCGCCGAAGAAGGGGTTGGCCCGGGCGGTTTGGGCGAATACGCGGCTCGTCTTGCGGCAGACGGAACCGGCAGAACAACCGTTGTTCTATTCAACGCGGGCGCGGCGTTTTACACGCAGGGCAGCCGCGCCGAACTGCTCCGCCGTGCCGGGCTTGATGGCGCAAGTATCGCGCGGCGTCTTTCTGACATACTCGAACTCTAAGGTATCGCCGCCCCTTCGGGTGTGTTATATACCGGCGCTATCTTGCGGATGAGGTGGTTGCCGGCATCCGCGGCATAGATGTTACCCGCGCTGTCTACCGCCACGCCTCTGGGAAAATGAAACGTTGCCGAAGCAACCGGGCCGTCCTGAAAGGGCCTATTCGCGCCGGTGCCCGCAAAGGCCGCTACCATACCGCCGCTTATCCTGCGGATGAGGTTGTTGTTGCTGTCCGCGACATAGACGTTACCCGCGCTATCTGCCGCCAGGCTATACGGATAGTTGAACTCCGCTGCCGCTGCCGGGCCGTCCGCAGCGCCGGCTGCCCCAGTACCCGCAAAGGTCGATACCATACCGCCGTTTATCTTGCGGATGAGGTGATTGCCCGTATCCGCAACATAGATAGTGCCCGCGTTGTCTACCGCCACGCCATTAGGATTGTCAAACGTTGCCGATACGGCAGCGCCATTCGTATTGCCTCGGCCACCGCTGCCCGCAAGCGTCGATACTACGCCGCCGCTTATCTTGCGAATGAGGTGGTTGCCGGTATCCGCAACGTAAACATTACCCGCGCCGTCTACCGCTACGCCTCTGGGATTGTCAAACGTTGCGGACAGGGCAGCGCCGTTCGTGCTGCCCTGTCCGCCGCTGCCCGCCAAAACGGATACCGCGCCGGCGGCCGTTATTTTGCTGATAAGGTTGTGGCCGCTATCCGCGACATAGACATTGCCCGCGCTGTCTGCCGCCACGCCGTAAGGGCTGGAGAATGACTGCCCGGCCGGGGTTGATATTATGCCGCCGCTTATTTTGCGGATAAGGCCGCTGCCAATATCTGCGGTATAGACGTTACCCGCGCCGTCCGCCGCTACATCGTAGGGAAAGTTGAACTCCGCCGACAAGGCCGGGCCGTCTGCCGCACCCGGCGCGCCCGTTCCCGCAAAGGTGCTTACCGTATAACCGGCTCCGTCTGTGTAAGCGGCGGTCATAACCGGGCTGTCGTTGAACCAACTGTGCCGGGCAACAGCCTTTACCGTGCCGGGCACAGCCAGTGTAAACGGGCCTGTATACAATGTCCCGTCCTGCGGGTTCCTGCCGTCTGTGGTATACCATATCTTTGCGCTGGCCGGGCTGCCGCTATGTGCCTTTAGCGTGATTTGTATAGAACCGGCAAACGAGTTTCCTTCCGCGGGGCTTGGAACGGGCGGATTCAGCGTAAAATTAACATCCTGGCATGCGGCCAGCACAAGCACCGCAGGCAGCCAAAACTTCAGCATAACACTTTTAATATACCATTTCTTTAAGGGGTGTTGACTTTTCGGAGGGAAATGTCGATTATGAAGTGTCGGCTGGGTTGACGGAAGTGGCTACTGTCCTACGGGTAATGACCCGTTGTATCGGGGGGATTGCCACCCCCCCCTAAACCGATGATTTTAGCATTTTTTATGTCATAATTAGCGTTGTTTCCTAGTATTGCAAGCAAATTTTGCGCTTCCCGCTGTTTTGCAAGTTTAAAAAATGTCGCTGTTGTTTTGCGCCGCCGCTTGTTACTTATTTGTTCGATATAAATATGAGTGCCTTCTTCATCGTGCTTTGCGTACAACACGGAATTCTTGTTCAGATACTTTATATTCTCCAATGAATAAGAATAGTTGCTAATTATATCCGGGATAAGTAAAAAATCTTTTTCTGTAATGGCAATCTGACCGCGCATTGCTTCGGTTTTAATATCGCCGTGTTGTTTGTAAATGTGCCTTGCCGGTTGAGCGCCGGTAATATGCCACACTCCATTTGGTTCTTTTAAGAAAATAAATTCATTTTGCGGTATTTCTCCCGCGCCCGGTTTGTGATTAACTGCCGCCGTCCACACGCCTTTAACAAACGCCTCATATTCCTGCCTTTTTTCCGGTGCCATCCCCTCATTATCGGCAGCCGTGCCGGTGTCCACTTCGGGCAAAAGCATTTAAAAAATAATATGCCCAAACGGGGGTGTTGACTTTTCGGAGAGATTAGACGACAATGAAACAATACTGGTGGAAGGAGAAGCGTCTTGGACGTTTGCTGCGGCGGCGTTTGTCGAAGTGTGCGTCCCCGGAGCCGGTGATACTTTTCGATATGCCGTTTTAAGCGAAAGATACCCGCCATTGCCCTTGTGGACAGTTTCAACAAAAGTGATTTCCCCGCCTATATTTTTCTTAAAAAGAACAACCGGCAATCCCTGATGCGTTTTTTCTTTTCTGTTACACGTCCAATAAAAGCGTTACCTTGATACCCTTTACGCGACTTTTTTATATAATTACGGAGTTCATCCCTTGTGAGTTTATGTCCAAACCACTTTTCGTCCATCCCCCTCATTATCGGCAGCCGTGCCGGCGCTTGCTTCCTTTCAAGGGTATCTACTATTTAGAAGCACCATGGTACTTGACTTTTTTTAGTAGGTTATGTATACTATAGATTGTACCCTCATAAGGGGTAAATTTAACAAGAGGGTTGTGTCAAGGAAACCAGCCTTCGGAAGGAGATAAAATGAAGTATAGGCTAACAGTTTTAACCATGGCGCTTGTGGCGTGTATGGTTTTCATGGGATGCAACGGTCTTCTGTTTCCCGAAACAGCGAAAAATGGAAACGAACAGGATGCGGAAGAAGACAACGAACCCAAATTTGACGAATTTGGGCGGCCTCTTGTGCCTCTGAGCATCAGTTTGACGGGGGACCTCATTGTCGACCCGGTAAGCGGCCAGCGGACTACGGTGAACATATCGGACCGTTCCGCTCTTGCAAACGACGGCCCCAGCCGGGCGCTGTTTACTAATTTGGCAAAGACTATGGACTTTGTCGAAGTGGTGTTTAGGTCGAAGGATGCAACCCCGATCTACTACACCAAATCAGCGCGCCTGCCCAATCCGCTGAATATATCGGTACCGGTCGAAACTTACGTTGCGCCGGTAGCCACCCTGAGTGCAAGTACGGCTTATGCGACACTCTTGGGCGGCAGTATAAACAACGGAACACCGATACTCCTCGCTATGGGCAAGATAACCACTCCCACCGGCGGCACTATTACCGCCACAACAGCGGAAATCGTATTTACTATGGACGCGCTCAAGATGGACCTGCGAAAAACGGGCGGCGCTAGCGCCACAAGCGACTACACCATAACCACCCCCGATATAAAAAGACAGATGACGACCGACTCAACCCCGGTAAGCAAACTTTTGAATATCGACGATAAGTACGTGCCATGGTGGCAGATTCCCTTCGGCTCTAATGTATCCTCATCTAAAGTAACAATTACCGTGGCTAACAGTAATCAGTTTGGAGTAAAGGGTATTGGAACATGGGGAACAGCCGCTGGTGTGAAGTCGCAAATTTCTTTCCAATCCAAAACTCTAAGCGACCCGACGAAGGGGCCGCCAGTGATAGGAGCACTGAACTTCATCACCGGCACTCCCTCTGTGGACGCTATAGTTATTGACGCAACAGGCATTTCAATACCTCTTCTCTACAATATAGCCGCCTCCAGCGCGACACCAACACCATCAGCAGGGCTGGCGCTCCTTTCCTACGATGTGCCGGTTATGGGCTTGGATATAGGCAGCGGCACCACCCGCCCTAGTAAGGGTGTTATTTGGCACATCCGCGGCGGCTATGACAACGCACATCCTGATGGCGGCGCGACAAATGATGGTTCCGCCACCAACGCTCCTGAGTCGCTCGGCGGCGCTATTGTGCTTGAAATAGGCAATGCCAACCTTAGTAGTTATGTAGTTACCTCTACTATACCTTAACGGTATGCGGTTCCGGGGTGTTGTTTGATACGCCGGAACCGCCTGTTTTTTGCGGAAAGATTGAAGGAATTATCGTATGAAGAATTATATAACCGGCGCATTATGCGTTTTTATTTTTTTGCTCTTTTGTTCATGCGGGCTGGCTACGGCAGGCGGCGATGACGAATATATCGCTCTGGAAGAGAGTTATTTTCTAGAGGTAAAAAACAACATCCCCATTTACAATGTGGGAGATTGTTTTGACAAAATGACCGACTTTACCGCCTACAAACACCGTTATGATGGCAAAATGGTAAAGATACCCAACGCGAACTGCAAGGTTATTATCGACAAGTACGAGATAAACTCCCCGACAGTTCCCTTCTATATGACCGGCGACACCATGATAACGGTTGAACACGACGGCCTTACCGACTTTTACAAAGCCAAAGTGCTGGCAGGCGGGGGGCTTGGCGGTGATGGCGGCGGTGGGCTTATCGGCGGCGGCAGCGGCGGCGGTATCGGCATAACATGGAATCCCTAAGCACTGATTTTCATAAGCAGCGTTTACGAAGCAGCGGGAAATCCCCCGCTGCTTTTTTTTTTAGGTTCACGTTCGCCGATAATACACCGGTAATCTTCCAGCAAGGCAAGCGAATCGGCCTCCTGCGCCATATTCACCACAGAAAAAACACGGAGCGCTTTCTCTTTGCCTTTCACTTCTATATGCGGCATTTCCGCGCATAGCACCTTTTCTCCCAGCAAATTCCGCGTATCTTCGGAAATAAGTATGTCGGTATCAAATACTTCATTGGGGCCTTCCAGACGCGCCGCCAGATTCACAGTATCGCCTATAACCGTATATTCCATCCGGTCTTCGGAGCCTATCTGCCCCGCGATAAGATTCCCCGAATTGATGCCGCAGCCCATCTTGATAAGCGGCGCATACCCCCAATACTGCTCATCGCGTTCTTCGTTAAAATCGGACAGCGAAAGCCGCATCATCAAACAGGCGCGTACACAGGCAAGGGCGTTTGCCTCGGGGCTGTTTTCTTCGGCCGCATCTTTTTCAGCCGCCGCGCCCCAGAGCGCCATAATAACAACGCCGCCTTGGGTCAGGAATTTGTCCACAACGCCCCCGGTGCCGGTTACGCACGGCACAACACGCCGCAAAAATTCATTGACAAATTCAACAACAATATGAGCGCGCAGTCCGCCGGTCATTTCCCCAAAATCACGGATAAAAATAAACGCCACAGTCGCGTTTTTGTTTATGCCGGTACGGGCAAGGCGGCCTTCGCGGGCAAGTTTTACCAGCGTCTTGTTGGTAAACCGTTCAAAATTCTCCAAACTATACCGCATGCTGTTAAAACTTTCGGTAAGTACGCCAATCTCATCTTTGCTGTTTACATGCAGTTCAAAGTCATAATCGCCGCTTTCAATTTTACGCGCCGCGCCGGTAAGTTTTTTGATAGGCACCGTCAATGTCCGCGAAAAAACAATAATAAGCGCTGCCGAAATAAAAAAAACACCTATTCCCAAAATGAAATTGCGCCGGACAGTCTGCTCAATCCCCCGCAATACAGACTCCTCTGAAACAATCGTAACAACCAAAAAACTTCCCTGCGACAATGAATCAATAATGTTTATTTTTTGATGCGCCACAATACAGGAGCGGCCGGATTCGTCAATGTACAACCTCTGAACGGTATCATCGGACATTTCCAAAAGAGCGCTTATATACTGTATGCGCGAAAAATTTGAAGCGCCTGTTATCAAACTCATATCAGGATGAACAAGCACATCGCCCGCCTCATTGAGCAAATACGTTGTGCTGCCGCCCTCAGTTACCGCATTGGCTTCGCGGCCAAATGTTTTGAGTATTTCATCCACCGGCACAAACACTGCGGCGGCGGTGTATTCGTTTACCGGAAAAAAGAGCGCCATAAGCGGTGTTTCCAGCGCCGGAGTAGCGTTAAACGCAGTAAAACGGCCTTGTTTGCTTTCTTCCAGCACCCCCGCCATTTCACCGCGAAGGTATTGGGTAATACGTTCTTCGGTCAGGTTGTGGGTATAACCAAAAAGCCCGTTCAGATATACTTTGTTTTCGCCATCAATGCCGTTGACAGCGGCGGCGGCAATGAGCGGATTGTCGTTGAAAAAAGACACGGTATCAAACGCCGTTCCTCCGTCAAATAAAATCAAACGCACCGTCGTATGAATAGCATCCAAAATAGACGAAACAGAACGGGTATTGCGCCGGTTTATGCTAAAATTGTTGTCTTCGGCGGCAAGGCGCACATCGCCGCTGAGCAGCATCGAAATCATTATGATTATCGCGCTTATGGAAACAAGGAGCAGTATCGTAACAATACCGATAAGTTTTCTTGCGATTGAATACCGGATGCGGTTAGCGGAACGCGCCCTGCCGGCGCGTTTTTTTTTATGGCGTAATAAAAATTCCGCGCGTGTTAAAAGACCCATAGTTAGTCCTGAGGCACATATACATTGGGGTCGCGTTTCTTTTTGGGAGGCGTTTTCGGCGCGGATGGCTTTTTCGTGGACGGTTTTTTGGGCTCTGGGATAATGTTACGCGATGTAGACGGATAACCGAGCAGGTTGGAAATCTTTATCCCCATCGATGCCCTGAATGAAATGCCCAGACCGAAAAACTGCGGGTCGGAAAAACCCGCGTCAAGGAATTTTTGATTTTCCATATAGGCCTTGTCGAGAGCGCTCGGAATTTTTATATCCATTATAAGTTCGCCGCGTATAAAAAGCGCGCCGGAAAAATAATAATCCACGCCCCCGCCTACACGAATCCAAAACGAATTCCATGAAGCCGGCGACCCGTAAGTGTCCCCTTCGCTCGCGTTGTCCCATTCATAATCCTTGCTGAATGTTTGAGAGACATAAACATGCGTTTCAAAGCCCAAAAGCGGGAATAATGTCAAACTGCCCAGATAAAAAGGGTATTTTGCCAAAATACCCAGCCCGATAGACATGCCGTTCAGATTGTAATCGCCGGAAAACCCGTCATAAAGCCCTAACGTTTCGTTGTGTTTTAGCGATGTGTTCGCGAAAAAAAAATTCAAACTGCCTTCAACATATACCGCGTCAACAAAAAAGAATGGCCCTATGCCGCCTACGCCGTAGCCCTGGTCATACGTAGCGGAATTGGCATCGGTCATTTTGATGCTGCTATAATTGTACCCAAAGTTAACGCCAAATCCGGTATCAATATCAAGAGCGGAAAGACGGGCTAGGGCGGCAAAAAAAAACGCTACGGCGGGGGCTTTTTTCATTTTATTCTATACCCATTATCGGAAAAAAAAACTTGAATGTTTAAGGCGGCGGCACCTTAAATCTGCCTTGTTTTACGCTCTCTTGTAATTATGTAAAATTCCCGCTAGAATAAAAAAACAATGCTTTGCAAGCATAATTTTTGAGAGAAGGAGTTTGAATATGAGTGTAAGAGCGACACGTTCCCTGATTGCCGACCTTGTACAAGTAAGCGGTATCTCGAACAGCCCCAAAATGGTGGTAAAAGATGTCAACGAAGAAGAAAAAATCGTTACCGCCGTGTGGTTTAATGATGAACATTCTTTCCAGACGGGCGATTTTCCCGCCCAGTCCTTGGACAGAGTAGAAATCAAAGCGCCGGCAAAAGGCCGTAAGTAACGAGCCGGGATACGCGGCAGCCGCCCCGTAAACGGGGCGGTTTTTTATGCGCTATCTCTGTTTTCGTTGAAATACATGTATCTTGTTTATACCGGCGCGGAAACTTACACCGGTTTCAAGCGCCGTGTGATTTTTTTTAAGCGCGCCGCAAATCCCAAAAACGAAAATTCTTTCATCCCCAAAAGCCCCTGCGGCCGGAAAAGCATAACAAAAATCAAAATGAGCGGGTAAAAAAGCAGCCGGTAATCTTTGAGAAAACGGAGCGCTTCCTGCGTTGCCGTAAGTATATATGCCGCAATTACAGAACCGGTAAGCGAGCCCATTCCCCCAAGCACCACAAAAATCAGGTAATCAATGCTTTTGGTAAATGACGCAATGTCCGGTTTCACAAACCCGATTATCATAGCATAGAGCGCCCCGCCGATACCGGCAATAAAGCCCGCGCACACAAAAGCGGCCATTTTGTAACGAAAAATACCGATACCGCTGGAGTTTGCGGCTATCTCATCTTCGCGCACGGCAAGAATAGCCCGCCCGTAGGTTGAACGGTTAAAGTTTTGAAAAAGCGTTACCACCGCGGCAAGCGTCAGCGTTACCACCAGGAAAGCAAGCGCTGGAGAAACCGCCAGAATCGTGGTAAATTGCCGGCCGTTGGCCCCGCCTGTCAGGGAACGCAGGTTGTTGAGAATGACGCGGATAATTTCGCCAAAACCCAGCGTAACAATAGCAAGGTAATCGCCGGTAAGTTTCAAACTGGGAAAACCTATGAAAAAAGCGGCGCAAGCGGCGGCAAGAGCGGCAAGAATAACGGCGGCGGGCAGCGGCACATGCAAGTCAAGCGCAAAAACAATGCAGGTATAGGCACCGATAGCCATAAAACCGGCCTGCCCCAGCGAAAGTTGCCCGCAAAAACCGGTAATTAAATTGACGCTTATCGCCAAAATCGCGTTTATCCCGGCTACGGTAATAATTTGCGCAAGGTAGGCATCTATCAATCCCAGCCAAATAAGCAGCGCGGGCACCGCCACAATAACGACCGTACAGAGCGCTGGAACAAGTATAGATTGTACCGGAGGGGTTTGGTTTTTCATTGAGATTTCCATTGTAACACCGGCGCGCCTTTAGAACAAGGCTCCACACCGTTATTGGCCGGGGGGTTCCGCCGGAACATCCTCAGCCTGAGGGTAAAGCGGGACACGTTCAACGGCCGGCTCGGCGGGCGGACGCTGGATTTCCCGCATACGGTTGTAATAACGTTTGTTGCGTAAAATGAGATGGTCGGTAACCGCGATAATAAGGGATATACCTGCGGCAATTGAAAGCGTTATGCCGTATTCGCCGGTGGACATTTCAACAGCGCCCTCCGGTTTAAGCGGCCATGGCCAATAGATGTCCTGCCAGTCGTGCGCCGCGCTCCGCGCCAAGTCGGTAAAAAGTATCGTTAAAAACCAGGCGAACGGAAATGAGCCGAACGCGATAATTTCACCGCGCCGCAAATCCTTTGCCCATTGGGGAAACCCGGACGGTTTGATTTCTGTACCGGCAGCGCTTTGCGCGGCAGATACGCCGGCGTTTTGCGCAGACGCTGCCGGCGGGAAAACAACGGTCAAAAATGCGCACAATACCGCGAAAGCCAGTATCCTTTTTTGCTTAAACATCATTTACGGCTGTTCTCCAAAAATTGCCGTGCCGATACGGACAAGCGTCGAGCCTTCTTCTATGGCTATTTGGAAATCGCCCGACATACCCATAGACAGCGTGGAAAAATCCGCCTCGGGATAACGCGCCGCAAGATTGTCCGCCGCTTGTTTCAAAGAACGGAAAGCGCGGCGCGCGGCAGCCCCGTCATCGGCAATAAGAGGGGCCATAGTCATAAGGCCGCGTATACGCAGAGCGGGCACGGCAAGCGCCGCCTCAACCGCGCCGGCAAGAGCGCCCGCGTCAGGATAGCCGCTTTTTGCCGCCTCACCGGCGTTTAATTCGAGTAATATATCGAGCGGTTTGCCGCGGGACGGCGCGTGCAGGGCAAGTTCGGCAATGAGTTCGTTTCTATCGACCGATTGGATGCAGTCAAAGATACGCGCCGCCGTTTTGGCCTTATTCCGCTGAAGCGCGCCAATCATGTGCAATTCCATTGCGGGAAATTCCGCCCTGTTTTCAAGTTTTGTTTCCGCTTCCTGTACCCTGCTTTCCCCGAAAAGCCTCGCGCCCGCCGCATAGGCCTCTTTTACAGCCTCAAGCGGCTGGAATTTTGACACGGCCATCAGGCGTATTTCCGCGGGAGAACGCCCGCAAGCGGCGCACACAGCTTCAATCTGTTCATAAATCCGCCCGATATTGGCGGAAAGCGGGACAGGCACAAGCCCATTTTATATCGAACGGCAAAATCCTTCAATAGCGCGAAAGAAGCGCTCCGGGCAGCGCTGCTCTAACAGGCTCTATTAAAAAACAAACGTAAAAGCGCTACACTATCAGGGATTATGACTATCGATATTTTTTTGCAGCACCTTTCCAATGCATTAGCGCTCGGCAGCCTTTACGCGCTTATCGCTATCGGTTATACGATGGTTTATGGCATACTGCGGCTGATTAACTTTGCCCATGGAGATGTGTTCATGCTGGGCGGTTATATTGCTTTCTATTGCATTACGCTGTTTTTTATGCCATGGTGGGCCGGCTTTCTTACCGCTTTTTGCTTGACCGGTATCTTCGGCATCGCGCTGGAACGCGCCGCCTACAAGCCGCTGCGCTCTTCCCCCAAGATTTCGATAATGATAAGCGCGATAGGGGCTTCATTTTTGATAGAAAATCTCGCTATCGTGATTTTCGGCGGCCGCCCCAAAGGTTTTGAAGCGCCGGAATTTTTTAGCGCCGTACTCCATTTCGGCGCGGTATCGGTGGTAACAATAAGCCTTGTAATACCGGCGCTGACGGCCGCGCTCCTCGCCGCGCTTGTCTTCATTATCCACAAAACAAAAACCGGTATGGCAATGCGCGCCGTCTCTACCGACATTAACGCCGCCCGGCTTATGGCCATAGATGTAAACCGTATCGTGTCATTTACCTTCGGCACAGGCTCCGTGCTGGCGGCGGTGGGCGGTATCATGTGGGCTGTCAAATACCCTCAATTAAACCCTACAATGGGCATGATTCCGGGGCTTAAATGCTTTATAGCGGCGGTTATCGGCGGTATCGG